>CAZCVU010000120.1:0-7300 GCA_964501745.1 uncultured Flavobacteriales bacterium
CCGAGCCGGCCGGAGACTCGCTCTTGATTGATGGGTCCGGAAGCGTTGCTGAAACCACCGGTGCGACGGGCGCTCCGCCGGCCTCAGCCGGGCTTTATTGACTTCTAGTTCAGCAACGACGACGAGAGTTAGGTTGGAGGCGGCCCTCGCGCTAACCAAGCCCGGTCAGATGTGCGGGACAGCGGGCGACGGCGTGGCATCCCCTCGTTGGGCGAGCCGCTCGCGATAGGCGACATAGGTTGTGCTGGCAAATATGAAGGTGCCGCCAATCCATGTGAACACCGCCGGGACCTCAAGAAAGAAGACGTAGCCAATCGCGGCAGTCCATATCAGTTGAAGGAAGAAGATCGGTGCGACAACATTGGCCTCGGCGTCCCGAAACGCCTGGGCCATGCTCATGATGGAGGCCGTGAATACGACACCCATCAAGCTAAGCCAAAGGACTTGCGTCCAGGTCGGCCATTGCCAGACGAAGAGCGCCGGGATCAGAGCTAAAGGCGATCGTATGACGACCGAGTAACAGGTGATTGTGACGCTGGTGTCGGTGCGCCCCAGCAGTTTTATGCAAAACGTCGCCATGCCGCCAAATAGAGCTGAGACGAGCGCGAGCATGGCGCTATATTCGATTGATTGCATGCCCGGCCGCAGGATCACCATCGTTCCAATGAAGCCCACCAGAATTGCGGCCCAACGTCGTATCTTCATCACTTCGCCGAGGAAGAGCACGGCAAGAATCGCGGTGAAGATTGGTGATAGAAAGCTAAGCGCCGTTACTAATGCGAGCGGCGTAAAGCTGATCGCCAGAAACGCAGTCATCATCGCGGTTACGCCCATTCCGACGCGAAGAAAATGCAGGGCAACGCGCTCGGAACGAAACGGTCGTAGTCCATCGCGCACCAGCCACGGCAAGACGACCGGCAATCCGAAGATCGATGTGAAGAATACGATCTCGAACGGATGCAACTCGCCTGAAACTTGCCGGATCATACCGCTGACGATGGAGAACCCGACGGTTGCAAGGAGCATGAACGCCATGCCCCGGATGTTGGTGGGAACCACGGCGTTGTGTGTCACGACGGGGCGGCGCATGACCGCGGACCAGTCGACGACGGCTATTCAGCGGCTGAACGATGTGTCAGGGCGTCGGCAAATATGTCGATGGCCTGGTCGAGCGTCCGCGATCTGTCTTGATGTTCACGGGTCTCCTCTGCAAGCGAAGTTGTCGCGAGGAGTCTGAAAATCGCAGCCGCACCATCGTGAAAACCTGTCGGCGCTCCGGCGCTAGCAAATGTCGCGGCGATTTCCTCCATCTCACCGATCCAGCGCCCCGCATCGGTAGCGAGCCATGGCACGCCTGTGCGCATACGCTCGAGTGTCGATTGTTGGCTGTGTTCGAATTCTGCGATCAGGGACGTTGCCAATCCAAGCCGTTTCGCAGCGATAAGTACCGCCGTGTGAAGTGCCCATGTGCCCTTGGTCAAGGCCGCGTAACACATCTTGATCGCCGACGCATCGCCAATCTTGCCGCCCATTTCCATCACTTCGATTCCCTTGCCATCGAGACCAGAAACACGCTGAACATCAGGTCCGCTGGCATAAAATCGAGGGACGCTGGTTTCGCTCGGCGCACCGCCGAGTATGCCAACATCGACGAATGGCGCACCGCTATCCTGGATGGTTTGCGCAATGGCCGTGACTGTATTCGGCGAAACCGCATTACAGTCCACGAACACGGGCGTGTCTTGGGCGGCTGTCATGGCGCCGGCGGTCGCGCTTGCAAATTCTGCCGCCGCGGCCGGCGGTAGGATCGACAGAACAATATCGGATTCACGCACCAGGGTGACTAGATCGTCGGTGTCCTCGATACCTGCAAGCTCGGCCAATTGGCGGCTGCGGTCGCTGCGGCCACCGAGCGCGGTGATGACGCGATGACCGTGGGTCCGAAGTGCGCGGCCGACGGCATGGCCCATATTGCCTGTGCCGACGACGGCTATGGTTTCCTTGGACATTTTTCTACGTCTCCTCGATTAGCTAACGAAAAGTTGCACAGCGCCAAGTGTGTTGGTGACCCGTGAACTGCGGCGTTTTTGGGGTCGTCAAAACCCCTTTGAAACCTCAACAAACGGACCGTTAATGGGGTAATATTGAACAACATTTCATCGCCGTTGCGGCTTCGCAGGCGCATTTGTCGGAATTGTCGTGAAGCAGCATCCCATTCTGCAAATGTGCAGGAATGCTTGAATTTGTCAAAAGCGCTCTCTATCCTTTGCCTGTTGTTGTACGAGGGGCCGGTTAGAAGACTTTGGTATTCAGCTCTGCACCTCCCACAACTTGGCGTGTGCCGCGCAGCTTTGTTGGGCTTCGGGCGCGCCGAACTGGTTCAACCACGTAGGGTAAGAGTCATGGGGATGGGTACAGTAAAATGGTTTAACCCGACCAAGGGCTTCGGGTTTATTGAGCAGGACGGTGGCGGCAAGGACGTGTTCGTTCACGTCACAACCGTTGAGCAGTCTGGGATGCACACTCTCCAGGAAGGCCAAAAGGTCTCATTCGAGATGGAGTCCACTCCGAAAGGATTGAACGCCACGAGCGTTGCCGAAGCGGAGTAGGGAGCGGCGTTTGTTCCGGGTTAGCGGCGCGCTAGTCTGCTCGACCCGACCGTGCACATAGAAAACAAGAACCCGTAGACGAACGGGCTGTTGTCACTGGTTTGTCAGCGCGAATGGGGCTTGCCGCATTTCGCTGTTCGGTACGGGTATTGGCCGACGTTGAGCGCGCCCATTCTGCTCACTTGCGCGTTTCGCTAAGAACTGCCTGCAGATGCATGACCCCCAGGGCTACCGAATGACCGCAGGGTTTGTCGGATGGAGGCACCGCAATGAGCATCGAATTCAGACCACTTAGCGATGCGTTGGGCGCGGAGGTCGTTGGCGTCGATGTAGCCGGCGACCTCTCTGACGAGACGATCGCGGAGATCCGAGCGGGTTGGCTGCAGCACAGTATTCTGCTCTTTCGGAACCAGCAGATGACGCGCGGGCAACAAAAGGCGTTTACCCAGCGGTTCGGTGAGCTGATGGTGAGCCCAAACTCCCGTACCCGATTCCCGGAACATCCGGAAGTGCTCGTATTCTCCAATATCAAGGTGGACGGCGAGTATATAGGCAGTCCTCCGGCACGCGTCGGTGAGGGCTGGCACAGCGATTTCTTCTATCTGAAGAAGCCGGCCGGCGGCTCGTTCTTCTACGCCATGGAGGCGCCGGAGAAGGGCGGTGAAACGTGGTTCGCCAATATGACGAAGGCGTATGAAGCCTTGCCCGAAGACAAGAAGGCCGCATTGGCAGACCGCAGGTGCGAATACAGTCAACAGAAGACGCTGCAGATCCTCAACCCCGAACTGCCGCCATTGACCGACGAGCAGAAACGAGCCCTCCCCGACGTTTCCCACCCGATGGTGCGTGTGCATCCTGAAACCGGGTGCACGGCGTTATTCGTCGGCCTGCGCGGGACGCCAGCCTGCCGCGTCGACGGAATGTCGGAGTCCGAGGGAATCGAGTTTCTGGAGGAATTGCGCGCGTTCGCGACGCAATCCCAATTCACCTACGCGCACCAGTGGCGACCGGGCGATGCAATGCTTTGGGATAACCGCTGCACCATGCACCGCGCAACGGTATTTGCAGACGAATTGGGTCGCCGCCTCTGCTACCGCACGACCACCGAAGGCGGCGCGCCTTACTGACGTCGAAAACTTAAGCCGCGTATCACGCCACGCTGCTCGACGCTCCGTTGGGTCCGCGTCTTTGCTATCGCATCTCGCTTGCCTCCGAAGCGTCTCACTAAGAGCCGCGCCGCAGGCAGCAAAAGTTTGCCCCCGGCAGCAATATATCGGATAGCGTGCCCCAACTCGGGCACACGTCTTGGCGAATTAGTCGACGAGGAGGTGTTGTGTGCCAGGTAGACCGGCGCTGCCGGGAGGGCTCGAAGGGATGGCGACGACGACTGCAAGCGACGGCACCGAGCATGCCCAGCACCGGCTCGCCGTCTTGGCGGTACTGGCAAGCAGCACAATCAACTCGGTCGGCGGGCTGCTGCTTCGCTCGATAGACATGGCGGGCCCTTGGCAAGTGCTGTTCTATCGACAGGTAGCGTTGATGGTGTGCCTAATTCTGGCGTTGGTCTTGTACTACCGTGGCCGCATCTTTGCTGAATTCATGGGTATCGGCCGCTATGGCGTTCTCGCCGGGTTGGCGGTAGGTTTTGGCAGTACATGTTTCATACTTTCCCTGTCCAGCACGACGGTCGACAATACGCTGTTTATCCTGAGCGCCTCGCCGTTCGTAACGGCAGTCCTAGCTTGGGTCTGGCTGAAGGAGCGAGTGGGGCGGAGTACGTGGATCGCCATGGCCTTGGCGCTCACCGGAATCGCCGTGATGGTTGGCGGTGGATTTGCCGCGGGAACGGTATTCGGCAACATGATGGCGCTGATCACTGTCGCCTGTTTCTCGTTTTTTGTCGTGCTGTTGCGGCGGGGCCGGGCGACCAACATGTTTCCAACGGTCGTTGTCGGTTCGGCGGTTGCGGCGATCAGCGCCGCGGTCGTCCTGAAGGGGAACTTTACGATCTCCTGGCACGATTTAGCGATCTGCGTTGGCTGGGGTGCGGTGCTCTCGACAACCGTGCATTTTCTGTTCGTCTGGAGTTCGCGGTTCGTAGGCGGTGCTGAGTTGATGCTACTCGTGCTCGTCGAGTTCGTGCTGGGCCCGCTCTGGGTTTGGCTGTTCGTAAATGAAGTACCGAGGGCGGCGACGCTCGTTGGTGGCGCCATCGTTATCGCCGCCGTCGCTAGCCGAGCGGCTCTATCGCTTCGCGGCGAAAGGGCCGTCGCGGAAGCTGCGGCGGCAGGATGAGGGTCGAGGGGCCCGATAGAATACTATCTCGGCATTCTGCATCGCAAACGGGCTGTCGCTGGACTGCCTCCAGTCAATTGTTTGCGCGGCACGGTCAATTGGCACACAATTTTGCCGTATGATACGGTCAAACTTAGAGTCATCGGCAGGTTGCGGGCAACCACGCGAACCGGCGGTGGCGAGGGATGAGGAGAGAAATATGCTGACAGGTATCAACCATCTGGCCTTCATCACCGACGATATGGAGAAGACCATCCGCTTTTACCGAGATTTGCTGGAGATGGAGCTCAGCGCCGGCGTCGGACATGGCGGTTACCGCCATTACTTCTTCAAGTTCGGCAATGCACAGGTCGCTTTCTTCGAGTATGCCGGGGCCAGTCCCATGGAACGCAAGTTTCATGGTTCGCCGACGACAAAGCCGCTGGGCTTCGACCATGTGTCCTTTACCGTCGGCAGCCGGGAAGAGCTTTTCCACTTCAAGGACAAGCTGCAGGTGGCTGGCGTCGAGGTCACCGGTGCCGTCGATCACGGCACGATCTGGTCGATCTACTTCTTCGATCCGAACAACATTCCGCTCGAGATCTCCTGGGACTGCATGGAGGTGATCAAGCCGCCGGCAATGAGCGAGGATGATCCGATGCCGATCGTCGCCGAGGGCGCGGGACCTCAGCCAGGCATCTGGCCCGAAGTCACTACGCCGACGCTGCCGGAGCAGATGACCGCCCATGCCGGCAATGGTTTCGAGATGCGCGAGACGTTTTTGCGTGAGGGCACAGGTCGCGATACCGAGGAATACAGTCGAATTATCGCCGACGCGGCGGAGTAGGGGCGAGTCATGCGCGAGGTTGCGTACTGTGTCATCCAAAACCGCGCCTGCGCCCCGTGGCGGTTGGCTGAAATGAAGGCCTTGCGCGAGGCCGAGCCGTCGCTTATTTCGAAGTGGCAGGCATGGTGCCAGTTTCGGACTCTCCAGAACGCCTGATCGGAGTCAGTTTCAAAACCAAATTGGAGACAATCGTTGCGCGCAGAAATCGAAGTTGCCGCTGAAGAGATCAAGCAGTCGCTGGAGCTGCTAGGGAGGCATCTTTGACCTCGATGCTACGAGGGCCCGGCTTGCCGAACTGAATGCGGCTGTCGAGCGCGCGGACTTTTGGGATGATACCGAGGCGGCGCAGAAAGCGATGCGCGAGCGTACTCGCCTTGATGCTGCCATGAGCGGTTATAGGGAACTCGAACGCGGACTTGAGGATAATCTAGCGCTGGTCGAGCTGGCCGAGCTGGAAGGCGACGAGGAAGTTGGTGAGGAGGCGGAACGGGCGCTGATGGCGCTTCGCGAAGTTGCCGCCAAGCGTCAGCTTGAAAGCTTGCTCGCCGGCGAGGCCGACGCGAACGATTGCTATGTTGAGGTTCATGCCGGTGCCGGCGGAACCGAATCCCAGGATTGGGCCGAGATGCTGTTGCGCATGTATATGCGGTGGGCCGAAGCCCATGGCTATCAGACCGAATTGCTTGCGGAATCGCCTGGCGAAGAAGCGGGATTGAAATCGGCCACGATCAAGGTCAGCGGCCAAAACGCATACGGTTGGCTCAGTACCGAGAGTGGCGTCCACCGGCTCGTGCGAATCTCGCCGTTCGATGCGTCTTCGAGGCGGCACACGAGCTTCGCCTCGGTTGGCGTGTTCCCTGTCATCGACGATACGATCGAGATCGAGATCAACGACAAGGACGTCCGCGTCGATACCTACCGCGCGAGCGGAGCCGGCGGACAGCATGTCAACAAGACGGATAGCGCGGTACGCATGACCCATCAGCCAACGGGCATCGTTGTGCAGTGCCAGAGCGACCGCTCACAACACAAGAACCGGGCAGCGGCAATGAAGATGCTGCGCGCAAGGCTCTATGAACTTGAGCTGCAAAAGCGCGAAGAGGAGGCTCAGGCAGCGCACGATTCGAAGACGGATATCGGTTGGGGGCATCAGATACGCTCCTACGTGCTGCATCCCTATCAAATGGTGAAGGATCTGCGCACGAGTGTCGAACAAGGCAATGCGCAAGGCGTGCTCGACGGAAACCTTGACCCGTTTATCGAAGCTGCTCTAGCGGCGCGAGTTGGCAGGACACAAGAGGCCGAAAGCAGTCCATAATCCGCGGTCGGGTTTGTGTTTCTGAGGTAGATTCGAGGCAAGGCCGATATGGATGTCGGTGATTCAAGAGGGAGGACGATCATGCGTTATGTTTTGCTTGGAAGTTTGAGTGCCGACTGGGCTTCACGTCAAACCCAGCGCACCAAAGGCGCCAAGGCGATGCTAAAGAAGCTCAAGATCAAGCTTGAGTCCGTCAACTACACGCAAGGCGCCTACGATTTTGTCGACATTGTTGATGCGCCCAATGCAGAG
>CAZCVU010000121.1:0-7283 GCA_964501745.1 uncultured Flavobacteriales bacterium
GGGCGGTGGTAAGCCATCAGGTGCCGCGTAACATGGCGATCACCTACCATCAGGTAGAGCGCAATGTAAACGTGCCCTTCTCGCCTCTCGCCAAGAAGCATGAGCTCTCGGACCTTCGCGGCGGGAACAACAACGCCACAACGAGAATACTTATGAATCCAGCCACGATGATCGGCGGATACGCGCAGTTCTCCTACTACATCAACTATTGGGGCACTAGCCCTTCCGAGCGCGACCACGGAGTCATCATCCGAAAAATGCCTTTAGGGGCGAGCAATAAGCCGGTCTATCAGGAAAGTCAGCTCGATCAATTGCCGACACGATGAGGACGAAGACGATGAGAGTAAAAGCGCAGATAAGCATGTCCTTCAACCTTGAGAAGTGTATCGGCTGCAACACCTGCACGGTTGCCTGCAAGAATGTATGGACCAACCGAGAGGGTGCCGAATACATGTGGTGGAACAACGTTGAAACCAAACCTGGGATTGGCTATCCCAAGCAATGGGAGAACCAAGACCTATGGAAGGGAGGTTGGGTTAAGAAGGGAGATAAGCTGAAGCTTCGCTATGGAAGTAAGGCCTATATGCTCTCCAATATGTTCTTCAATCCCCACATGCCGGAGATGGCGGACTACTACGGTAATGGAGACGTATACACTTTTACCTATGATGATCTACATTCCACCGAGCAGCTCAACCAGCAGCCGGTCGGTCGGCCCAAGTCCATGGTCACCGAGAAGGAAGATGTGTCTATCGATTGGGGTGTGAACTGGGAAGATAACGCCGGAGGCGCGCATATAACGGGAAAGCACGATGTCAATTTTGGGAAGATGAGTAAGGCTCAAAAGGAAGCGACCCTCAAGTTTCGAGATATCTTCTATTTCTACCTTCCTCGCATATGCAATCACTGCATCAACCCCGGTTGCGTCGGCGCCTGCCCCTCCGGAGCGGCCTATAAGAGGGAGGAGGACGGCGTCGTTCTCATTGACCAGAACAGATGCCGCAATTGGCGTTACTGCATCTCTTCCTGCCCCTACAAGAAGCCCTATTACAATTGGTCCAGCGGCAAGATGGAGAAGTGCATCCTCTGCTACCCGAGGATCGAATCCGGCCTACCGCCGGTGTGCTTCCACTCCTGCGTCGGCAAGATCCGATCCTTCGGCGTTCTTCTCTATGACATGGATCGGGTTCACGAAGCGACGCTGGCGGAGGACAAGGACCTCGTCGATGCCCACCGGGACATCATCCTCGATCCGTTTGATCCGGAGGTGATGAAGGCGGCAACCGAGAGCGGTATCAGCGACGACTGGATCGACGCGGCGCAACGCTCGCCCATCTACAAGTTGGTCAAGAAGTGGGAGCTGGCGCTGCCACTCCATCCCGAGTTCAGAACGCTGCCGAGCCTGTTCTATATCCCGCCACTGGCGCCGATCACGACGAGCGTCGGCCAGAATACGCCTACCAGCACCGATATCTTCGACATGGAGAAGCCGTCGGATGGCCCGCTTCTCAGCTTGGACGAGCTGGATAAGTTTCGTGTCCCTCTGAAGTATCTGGCCGGCATGTTCGGCGCAGGCAATGAGGAAGTGGTGAGAACGGCGTTGCTGCGTCAGCTTGCAGTGAGGCACTACCAGAGAAGCATTCGGGTGGACAAAGAGCCCAACGCCGCGGTTCTGGACAAAGTCGGCCTGAGCGAGCAGGACGCCAACGGAATCGTTCGCGCGCTGTCCCTCTCGTTCTACAACGAACGTTTCGCCATTCCGACCACCAAACGGGAAGGCGCGGACATCAGCCCCTACACCGAGCGCGGCCTGGCCGGCTTCGAGCAGATGACTCCTTGGTCGCCCATGAAAAGGCGGCGGAGCTATCACAAGTCGTATCACACGGGCGCGAAGAGATATGAGTAGCTTGGACCACGAGCAGACCTTCGCCGACGTCTACGGGCTTATAGCGGAACTGTGGTGCGGGCCGCCGGAAGCCGATGCGGAACGCGACAAGGCAGCGCGAGATGCCATGGCTGTGATCGATCGGCTGAGGGAGATCGACAAGGAAAGTGCGGCACTGCTCACCAAGTTCCTCGGCGAAAACACTATCGCGGAGGAGGATTACGTAGACCTGTTCGAGCTGGACCCGCAGTGCGCCCTGTATCTTGGAAGTCATTCCTACGACGAACCCACGACCTGTGCCAATGCGGCCGTCTCCGATCGCAACGAATACATGATAGAGCTGAACGGAATCTACAAGCACTTCGGGCGTGCGCCGAACGGGAAGGAGTTGCCTGATTTCCTGCCGTTAATGGTCGACTTTCTCTCAATTACCGTCGAGTCGAAGGACGACCCGGTGAGAGTCAAGCTCGTCGACGAGTACGTTTTGCCATTTTTGCCCCCTATTCGGTCGCGGTTAGAGGAGTTGGAGACCCCGTATCTTGGCCTTCTCGATGCGCTCGAGAGGATCATCGTGGTTGAGAACAAGACACCGTAGTCACCATAGCTACGAGAATCGAAGGTGGAACATCATGTGGGACAACTTCTTTTTCATCGGACTTCCCTACATTAGCATCGTTCTGTTCATCGGCGGCACGATATACCGTGGCCTAAGCGGCGTCATGAGCGGATACCGAGGTAAATGGGATCTGTCCGTGCGTGGCGACTATTTATGGACCACGCGCTCCACCGGATTCTTTGGGCGCGCCTCGATCGGCCCGGCTTCGTTGTGTCTGCACTGGGGGGTCGTCGTCCTGTTCGTAGCACACCTCGCCGGTTTGATCGGAGGCGCGTTCAACCTCGCGGCCTGGGTCGACTTCTTCAGGTGGGTCGGGCTCGGTAGCGGCATTCTCTTCTGTTACGGCGTCGTTTGGGCATTCGTGCGTCGCCTCGCCATCCCGCAAGTGAGGGCGATGAGCACACCGGACGACTACATCATCTTGCTGTTCTTGGCCCTCATTGCCGGGCTCGGGCTCTACCAGTCGGCCGTGGAAATGGTCTTTGGAGTTTCCTATTCGGTCGGACCATGGCTCGCCAGTGTCTTCAAACTGCAGCCGGACGTTTCGATGATGATGGGTGCGCCTCTGGTGAATAAACTGCATATCATAGTTGCACTTCTATTCTTTTCTTACCTGCCGTTTACGAAGCTGGTTCACTTATTTAGCTACCCATTCGGATATATTGGCAGGCCTTTTATTTCGATGAGGAGATACGTGGCATTGAAGAAGTAACGGGCTTTCGAAGGTTATCGGGACATTGTCCTAGCTTTCGTGACGTTCAACAGGGCCAGGCCGGTCACGGGTTTTGGTAGGCCGTCAATCGCCGTGGCACGGCATACGTTTCGACCGAGGTGGTTTTCAAGTGAGCGAACGGCAGGTCGGTTACACCATCTTCCCCGACGAATGTGATCCTAGCGAGCAAGCTGGCAACACCTTCGTGCCCCATAGGCAGGGCCATGGCGCCGCATCTGCCGAGCGTGAGCCGCAGGCCGTCAAGTTCGGGGGGCGGTTTCGTGGCGGGAGGCAGCCTGTGTCCAGAGGGCTCGATTTAGTAAGGAGCGTGGACGTATCGGGGGCTGGCGACGCGAACAGGGTTCGAGGAAAATGAGCTGCGATACTCTCCATTACGACAGGAGGAAACAACACACTGTTCTCACCATGAACACGGTGGCCTTCACGGTCAACTTCATGGTCTGGACAATGTTTTCCATCATCGGGATCAAGATCAAGAGTGAGCTCGGTCTCAACGAGACCGAGTTCGGCCTGCTGGTCGCCACGCCTATCCTCACCGGTTCCCTGGTGCGCTTGCCGCTCGGTCTGCTCACCGACCGGTTCGGCGGCCGCATCGTCTATTTCGTCCAGATGCTCTTGGTCGCCGTTTCGACTTATGGGTTGGCCTTTGCCGATCAGTATTGGCAGTACCTCGTCATCGGGCTCTGCGTCGGCCTGGCCGGCGGCTCGTTCGCCATCGGCATCGCCTACACCTCGGCCTGGTTCGGCAGGCAGCAGCAAGGCACGGCGATGGGCATTTTCGGTGCCGGAAACGCCGGTGCGGCGGTGACCAACATGGTCGCGCCGCTGATCGTAGTAGCTTTCGGGTGGCGCGCCGTGCCCGAAGTCTACTCCGTGGTGATGCTGGTGATGGCCGTCGTCTTTTGGTTTTTTACCTATACCGATCCGCTGCTCGAGGAGCGCCGACGGACGGGGAATCTGCCCACTCTTGCCGACCAGCTCGCACCCCTTCGGGATATTCGGGTGTGGCGATTTGGTCTTGCTTATTACTTTGTATTCGGTGGCTTTGTTGCGCTCGCCCTGTGGCTACCGAAATACTACATGCAGGAATACGATCTCGGCCTGACCGAAGCTGCGTATATCGCTTTGGCATTTACACTCCCATCGGGCGTGATCCGAGCCTTGGGTGGCTGGTTCTCGGACAAGTGGGGCGGAGACACTGTTACCTGGTGGGTGTTCTGGGTTTCCATAGTTTGCCTGTTCTTCCTGTCCTACCCGGCGACCAGCTACACCGTGCACGGAATATCGGGTGACATTACTTTCGATCTCGCCGTCAGCGTGATTTTCTTCACCTTTCTCGTCTTCATGGTCGGCATCGCCCAGGGCATCGGCAAAGCCAGCGTCTATCGCAGCCTGGCCGACTGGTACCCGAGGAACATGGGTGCGGTGGGTGGCTTGGTCGGCGTCATCGGCGGCTTGGGCGGTTTCTCTCTGCCCATCATGTTCGGTATCGCCGCCGACGCGTCGGGCGTGCGCAGCAGCACCTTCATGGTGATGTACGCCGTTCTAGCGGGGATTATGATCTGGACTTGGCTGGCGGCCAGGCAAGAGCGCCTGGAAATGCTGGAAGGGGACCCGGAATACCGAGAGCAGGTGATCCGGGAAGAAGTGCTGGCGTCGGTGCAGCGCAGGCACAGTTGGTTGCGGGACTGGCGACCGGAGGATGAAGCCTTCTGGGAGGAGACCGGGCGGGGAGTCGCCCTACGCAACCTGATCTTTTCCATGCCGCCGTTGCTGCTGTCCTTAGCCGTTTGGATGCTCTGGAGCGTGGTGGTCGTCGAATTGCCCCGCGTCGGCTTCCAGTTCACGACGGGCGAGCTCTTCTGGCTGGCTGCCGCGCCGGGCCTTTCGGGCGCTGCCCTGCGGCTCCTCTATTCCTTCGTCGTGCCCGTTTTTGGCGGCAGAAACTGGGCCATCTTCAGCACCGCATCCCTGCTGATTCCGACCTTATGGATGTCCTTGGCCGTGCAGGATCCGGGCACCGATTATGTTGTCTTTGTCGTTATTGCGCTGCTGTGCGGGTTGGGCGGCGGCAATTTCTCCGCCAGCATGGCCAATATCAGCTTCTTCTTTCCCAGGCGCATGCAGGGCACTGCCCTGGGCTGGAACGCCGGTGTGGGCAATCTCGGCGTCGGCGTGGTGCAGGCGGTGGTGCCCCTGGTCATCTACGCCGGCGCCTTCACCATCCTGGGCGGCGAAGCCCAGACCCATGTGGATGGCGATGTGGTGAGCAAAGTCTGGTTGCAGAATGCCGGCTTCGCTTGGATTCCGTTTATCCTGGCCGCGACCATCGCCGTCGCCTTGAGCCAGAACAACATTCGCGAGGCCCGCGCGACGTTTAGCGAACAGGGCGTGATCTTTCGCCGCAAGCACGCTTGGCTGCTGGCCTGGCTCTACACCGGTACCTTCGGATCCTTCATCGGCTTATCGGCTGCCTTCCCCATCCTTCTCTATGCGCTGTTCCCGCAGTCGGAGACAATTCGATGGGCCTTTGTCGGGCCGTTGCTGGGCGCCTTGATCCGTCCGCTCGGGGGCTGGCTGTCGGATCGTATCGGCGGGGCCAAGGTCACGTTCTGGAACTTTGCTGTCATGCTGGCGGCGGCGATCGGCGTCTTGCTGAGCCTGCCATCGGGGTCCGGCGGCAGCGAGGTTACCTGGTTCTTCGCCGCCTTCATGTTGCTATTCATCACCACGGGTGTCGGCAACGGGTCGGTGTTCCATGTCGTGCCGAACGTCTTTTTGACGCTGCACAAGCGCGGGTTCGAGGGCAAAGATCAGGCCGCGCAAGACGCTTCGATCTCCGAGGGTGAGATCGAAGCCTCCGTCGCCCTGGGCTTCACCGCCTCTGTGGCCGCACTGGGGCTGTTCTTCATACCGGCGGTCGTCGCCATTTCCATTGACGCCACCGGCACGCCACGGCTCGCCCTGTTCGTCTTCATTTCATTCTACGTGACCTGTCTGTTCGTCACCTGGTGGTGGTACCGACGCCGGGGAGCGGAGGCCAGATGCGATTAATGCGGTGTCAGCCCAGCACGGCGAGCGAAGCGAACCACAGCGACGGGAAGGTGAGATGACCGACGTCACGAAATGGGACATCGAAGACGACGCATTCTGGAACTCGACCGGAAAGCGCGTCGCCAACCGAAACCTATGGATCTCGGTTCCCAGCCTTCTTTGCGGATTTGCGGTCTGGTTGTACTGGGGCATCATCACGGTGCAAATGCTCAATCTTGGCTTCCCCTTCGCCAAGTCCGAGTTGTTCACGCTCGCCGCAATTGCGGGATTCTGTGGTGCCACGTTACGCATTCCCAGCACCTTTTTCATCCGCATCGCGGGCGGTCGAAACACCATCTTTTTCACCACCGCGCTTTTGATGATTCCGGCAGTCGGCACCGGTTTCGCCCTCCAGAACAAAGAGACGCCGCTTTGGACCTTCCAGTTGCTGGCGCTGCTTTCCGGTTTCGGCGGCGGCAATTTCGCCTCGTCGATGTCCAACATCAGCTTCTTCTTTCCCAAGCGCGTGCAAGGGCTGGCGCTTGGCTTGAACGCGGGGTTGGGCAACGCCGGCGTGACGACCATGCAGATATTGGTGCCGCTAGTCATGACTTTCGGCGTATTTGGCGCCCTGACGGGCGAGCCGATGAACCTGCAGAGCACCTCCGGCACGCTGGTCGGCAAGATCCCGGCAGGCTCGCAAACCTGGATCCAGAACGCCGGCTTCGTCTGGCTGATCCTCCTGGTCCCGCTGGCATTTGCGGGCTGGTTCGGCATGAACAACATCCGAACGGAGGAGGTGACGCCGGAGATCGTCGGCGGTCCGCTGGGCGCATTCTCCCGCATCGCAGCGATGCTTTTGATCGGTTTTGTCACTGCCGGCATTGGCCTCTATTTCATTCTTCCTGCGCCGCTCGGAATGGGGTGGCCGATCTGGACCAAGTGGTTCGTTCTGCTCGGTGTCATCGCCGCGACGGTCTTGCTCCTCTACTACGTGTGCTTTTTCGTCAAAGACA
>CAZCVU010000122.1:0-7279 GCA_964501745.1 uncultured Flavobacteriales bacterium
CTCCTGCCAGTGCCCTCGAGGAGCGTTGTTCTGACAACCATGGCTAAAGTCAATCCCGCACAGTTCGTGCGCCAGGTGCGCCAGGAAATTGGCAAGGTGACTTGGCCGAGCCGCAGGGAAACGGGAATTACGACGGTGATGGTCTTTGCGATGATGTTTCTGGCGGCGATCTTCTTCCTGCTGGTCGATCAGGTCTTTTCCTGGGGCGTGAAGCTCATTCTCGGGGGCGGCGGCTGATCATGGCGATGCGGTGGTATGTCGTGCACGTCTACTCAGGCTTCGAGAAGAAGGTTGTGCAGTCGATTCAAGAGCAGGTGATGATCCAAGGGATGAGCGACTTGATAGAGGAAGTGCTCGTGCCCATCGAGGAAGTCGTTGAGATGCGCCGTGGCAGCAAGGTCAGTGCCGAGCGCAAGTTCTTTCCTGGATACGTATTGTGCAAGATGGAGATGACGGACGAAAGCTGGCATTTGGTGAAGAACACGCCGAAGGTCACCGGATTTCTCGGCACCCGGGATCGGCCGACGCCGATCACCAATGCGGAGGCCGACAGAATACTGCATCAGGTCAAGGAGGGCGTAGAGCGGCCAAAACCGTCGATAACGTTTGAGGTTGGAGAGCAGGTCCGGGTCTGCGACGGTCCTTTCACCTCCTTCAACGGCATGGTTGAGGAAGTCGACGAAGAAAAGGCGCGGCTCAAGGTTTCGGTTTCGATCTTCGGTCGCGCGACACCGGTCGATCTCGAATATGCACAGGTGGAGAAATCATAGGCGGACCCGGTTCGATGGCGGCCCTGCGGCTGCTGGCGCGGTGAGAAAATACGGTAGGAAGGGCGAGAAACGAGGCCATGGCGAAGAAGATTGACGGGTACATAAAGCTGGAAATCCCAGCGGGACAAGCCAATCCCTCGCCGCCGGTCGGTCCGGCATTGGGACAGCGCGGCCTCAACATCATGGAGTTCTGCAAAGCCTTCAATGCGGCGACGCAGGACTCAGAGCAGGGAGTTCCGATCCCGGTGATCGTTACCGCGTATCAGGATCGAACTTTCTCGTTCATCATGAAGACGCCGCCCGCAAGCTACTTTCTTCGCAAGGCCGCTGGCCTGGAGAAGGGTGCAGAGACGGCGGGACGTGAGATGGTGGGACAGGTTACGCGCGCTCAACTCCGAGAGATAGCCGAGGCGAAGATGGTCGATCTCAACGCGTATGACTTGGATGCGGCGGTTCGCATGATCGCGGGTTCGGCGCGATCGATGGGTCTAGAGGTGGTGGGGTAGCGCTATGGCGAAACACGGTAAGCGATTGGTAAACGCCTACGAGGGTTTGGACAGGGAGGCAGCCCTGCCTGTCGACGAGGCGGTCCGGATCGTGAAGGAACGAGCAACGGCGAAGTTCGACGAAACCGTTGAAATCGCAATGAATTTGGATATCGACCCTCGCCACGCCGATCAACAGGTGCGTGGCGTGGTGCAGTTACCGAACGGCACCGGGAAGGCGGTCCGGGTGGCGGTATTCGCTCGTGGCGACAAGGCCGAGGAAGCGAAGAAAGCAGGAGCAGACGTGGTCGGCGCCGAGGACTTGGCCGAGAAGATTGAGGCAGGCCAGATAGATTTCGAGCGATGTATCGCGACGCCGGATTTGATGGCGGTGGTCGGCAAGCTCGGTAAGGTCCTTGGGCCGCGTGGCCTGATGCCGAATCCGAAGCTGGGAACGGTTACGCCCAATGTCACCGATGCGGTCGGTGCCGCAAAGGGCGGCGAGGTCACGTTTCGGGCGGAGAAGGCAGGCGTCATTCACGCCGGAATTGGCAAAGCCAGCTTCTCCAACGAAGCGCTGATCGGCAATGTCCGCGCCTTTGTCGGTGCCATCAACAAGGCAAAACCAAGTGGCGCTAAGGGCGGGTACATCAAGCGAGTGTCGATCAGCTCGACGATGGGAGTCGGAATGAAGGTTGATGTTGGCAGCGTGGTTGGCGCTGCCTAAGGCGATGCCGCCGTCCGAAGCGGGCCGGCGGCGAAGGTTATGCGGGTTTTTGAGGGCATGTGTGCTCTCAAGGTCCTGTCCGAGATTGCGGGTGCGGCACGGGGATTTTCCGTGCGGCGTAATCGGGAAACCGGCCAGCATGAGACGGGGTTTGAAGTTTATGCGGACGGTCGTCCAAGTGAGCTTGGGTCTCAGGGCAGGTGAAGCGGGTGCCGACGGATTTGTCGGCGCCTTTGGGCGAACCGGGCGGCTGACGGTCAGTCTGCCCAAAGCATCGGAGACGATCGGTGAACCGATCACAAAAAGAAGCTCAGGTCACTGAATTGCGTCAGACCTTTGACGCCCACCATCTGATGGTAATTACGCATCAGAGTGGTCTTTCCGTCGCGGAGGCTTCGGCTTTGCGGCGACAAATGCGTGATGCTGGCGCGACCTACCGGGTGACAAAGAACCGACTGGCAAAGATCGCCATCAAGGGATCGAAGTTCGAGCAGCTGGCGGAACAATTCAGCGGACCGACGGCAATTGCCGTTTCCGAGGACCCCGTCGCCGCGGCCAAGGTGGTCGCCGACTTCGCGAAAGCCAACGGCAAACTGGTTATCGTTGCTGGGGCATTGGATGATAAGGCGCTCGACGCGGCTGAGGTTGCGGCGCTTGCGAGGCTTCCCTCGCTCGATGATTTGCGCAGCAAGCTTATCGGCCTATTGCAGGCTCCGGCGGGCAAGATCGCCGGTGTCCTACAAGCGCCCGCCGGCCAGCTTGCACGTGTGATGAGTGCCTATGGCAGTCGGGAACAAACTGAATAGTCGACCAAAACTACAACAGGCTTATCGGCCAGGAGTAAGACAGAAATGGCTAATCTCGAAAGTATTGTTGAGGACCTTTCAAAGCTCACCGTCATCGAGGCGGCCGAGCTTGCGACCTTGCTTGAGGACAAATGGGGTGTTTCGGCAGCGGCACCGGTAGCGGTAGCGGCCGTGGCGGGAGCCGCCGACGGTGGCGCGCAGGCCGCCGAGGAAAAGGATTCGTTTGACGTTATCCTTGCCGCATTTGGTGACAAGAAGATCAATGTTATCAAGGAGGTGCGTGTGATCACCTCGCTTGGTCTCAAAGAAGCCAAGGATTTGGTCGAAGGTGCGCCGAAGCCGGTCAAGGAAGGCGCGACCAAGGAAGAGGCTGAGGCGATCAAGAAGCAGCTTGAAGAAGTTGGCGCAACCGTCGAACTGCAGTAAGCGCGCTTTGGTCTTATCGTCAAAACCGCATCTTGCGCGTCTCGTGCCGGCGATGAGCGCGCCCGAACGCATGTCCAAAGATTGGGCGAAGCCCACAGTTGGCCATCATAGCTGAGACCGCAATAGTTGTGGCGGCCTATGTCGCTTGCGGGAAACTGTTTAACGAGGATTGAGCATGGCGAAGTCATTCACGGGTCGCAGACGCATCCGCCGCGATTTTGGTCGGATCTCAGAAATTGCGCCGATGCCGAATCTGATCGAGGTTCAACGAACCTCCTATGATCATTTTTTGCAGATTCACAGGCCAGCCGCCGAGCGTGAGTCGGTTGGCTTGCAGGAAGTGTTCGAATCGGTTTTCCCGATCCGTGATTTCTCGGAGCACGCGCAGCTCGCGTTTGTTCGCTATGAACTGGAAGATCCGAAATACGACGTTGAGGAGTGTCAGCAGCGCGGCATCACCTATGGCGCACCGTTGAAAGTAACGTTGCGGCTGGTCGTTTGGGATGTCGACGAAGATACCGGTGCGCGCTCGATTCGCGATATCAAGGAGCAGGATGTCTACATGGGGGACATGCCGCTGATGACGCCGAACGGTACGTTCATCATCAATGGCACCGAACGGGTGATTGTCAGCCAGATGCACAGATCGCCCGGTGTGTTTTTCGACCATGACAAGGGCAAGACCCACTCCTCCGGTAAGTTCCTGTTCACGGCACGGGTGATTCCGTATCGAGGATCTTGGCTCGATTTCGAGTTCGATGCGAAGGACCTTCTGCACGTCCGCATCGACCGCCGTCGGAAGCTCCCGGCAACGACGTTGCTGCTCGCGTTGGACGGCGCCGAGACGGCGGCGCTCCGGGCCGAACACACGGCCGACGGGACGACGCTTGAGCCACATCTGGCGCAAGGTATGTCGAAGGAGGAAATCCTCGGCCTGTTTTACGACACAATCGACTACGTGATGAGCAAGGCCGGCTGGAAAACGTCGTTCGATGCCGAGCGGATGCGTGGTGTCAAACTCACATCTGACATGATTGACGCCAAATCGAAGAAGGTCGTCGCAGAAGCGGGCTCTAAGCTGACGCCGCGATTAATCAAGAAAGTCCAGACTTCGAAGCTGAAGGAAATCCTCGTACCGACCGAGGATCTGGTCGGCCAGTATTTCGGCCAAGACATCGTCAATGACGAGACCGGTGAGATCTATGCCGAAGCCGGAGACGAGATTGATGAGACCCTTCTCGAAAGCCTGTCAGAGGCACGTATCAAGGAATTCAAGACGCTGGCCATCGACCACATCACGGTCGGACCCTACATGCGCAATACGCTTGCTGCGGACAAGAACTCTACGCGCGAGGACGCGCTGGTCGATATCTATCGCGTGATGCGCCCAGGCGAACCGCCAACGCTTGAAACCGCGGAGACGCTATTTAACAGCCTGTTCTTCGACGGCGAACGCTACGATCTATCGGCTGTCGGCCGGGTAAAGATGAACTCGCGCCTGCAGCTCGAGACCGACGACCAGGTACGCACGCTACGCAAAGACGACATCCTGGCTATTCTCCAGGTGCTGGTCGGTCTCAAGGACGGCCGGGGCGACGTCGACGATATCGATCATCTGGGGAACCGCCGGGTGCGTTCGGTCGGCGAACTGATGGAGAACCAGTATCGTATTGGACTTCTCCGAATGGAGCGTGCGATTCGCGAGCGTATGAGTACGGTCGAGATCGACAGCGTCATGCCGCACGACCTGATCAATGCGAAACCGGCGGCTGCCGCCGTCCGCGAGTTCTTCGGCTCCTCGCAGTTGTCGCAGTTTATGGATCAAACCAACCCGCTGAGCGAGATTACGCACAAACGGCGGCTATCGGCGCTCGGCCCGGGCGGACTTACGCGTGAGCGGGCGGGGTTTGAAGTGCGCGATGTGCATCCGACTCACTACGGCAGAATCTGTCCGATCGAAACGCCGGAAGGCCCCAATATCGGATTGATCAATAGCTTGGCGACCTACGCGCTCGTCAACCAATACGGCTTTATCGAGAGCCCGTACCGCACAGTCTCGAAGGGGCGTGTCAGCAAAGAAGTAATTTACATGTCGGCCATGGACGAGGGCCGCTACACGATCGCTCAAGCTAACGCCGTCATCGATGACAAAGGCCGGTTCGAAGAAGATCTGTTGAGCGCGCGCAGTGGCGGCGAATACATCATGGCCCGCCCTGAGGACATTGAGCTGATTGACGTGTCCCCGAAGCAGATCGTTTCTGTGGCGGCGGCGTTGATTCCCTTCTTGGAGAACGATGACGCCAACCGGGCCCTGATGGGTTCGAACATGCAGCGACAGGCCGTGCCGCTCATTCAGTCGGAGGCGCCAATTGTCGGCACCGGCATGGAGGAGAGGGTGGCACGGGATTCCGGCGTCGCGATTGTCGCAGAACGTTCAGGCGTGATCGACCAGGTTGATGCCACGCGCATCGTCGTCCGCGCGACCGAGGAAACCTCGTCCTCGGCATCCGGTGTCGACATATACAACCTGCTGAAGTTTCAGCGTTCGAACCAGAATACCTGCATCACCCAGCGTCCGCTCGTCGCCGTTGGCGACGAAGTCGAGGCGGGTGACATCATCGCCGATGGCCCGTCTACGCACTTGGGCGAGTTGGCGTTGGGGCGCAACGTGTTGGTCGCCTTCATGCCTTGGCACGGTTACAACTTCGAGGATTCGATCCTGATTTCCGAACGCGTCGTCAAGGACGACACGTTCACTTCGATCCATATCGAAGAGTTCGAGGTGATGGCCCGTGATACCAAACTGGGCCAGGAAGAGATCACCCGCGACATTCCCAATGTGGGAGAGGAGTCGCTGCGTAATCTGGACGAGGCGGGGATTGTCTACATCGGCGCTGAAGTGAAGGCCAGCGACATCCTGGTCGGCAAGGTCACGCCGAAGGGCGAATCGCCGATGACGCCTGAAGAAAAACTTCTGCGCGCGATCTTTGGCGAAAAGGCATCGGACGTACGTGACACATCACTCAAGGTACCGCCTGGCGTCAATGGGACGGTTGTAGAGGTGCGCGTGTTTTCGCGCCGTGGCGTAGATAAGGACGAGCGTGCGCTGGCGAACGAACGTGCGGAGATTGAACGGCTGGCCAAGGATCGCGACGACGAGCGCTCCATCCTTGAGCGGTCGCAGCACGCACGTCTCAAGGAAATGCTGTTGCGCCAGACTGTCGTAAGCGGCCCCAAGGGAATGAAGGCGGGCGGCAAGATCACCGAGGCGCTGCTTGACGACTTTACGCCCGGTCAGTGGCGGCAGATTGTCGTCAAACAGAGTAAGGTCAACGACGACCTTGAAGCTCTCAACAAGCAGTTTGACGATTCGATCCAACAGGTCCAGCAACGCTTCGAAGACAAAGTCGAGAAGTTGCAGCGTGGCGACGAGCTGCTGCCGGGCGTGATGAAGATGGTCAAGGTGTTCGTCGCCGTGAAGCGCAAGCTGCAACCCGGCGACAAGATGGCTGGGCGGCACGGCAACAAGGGGGTGATTTCCAAGATCGTCCCGGTCGAAGACATGCCCTGTCTCGATGACGGCACTCCGGTCGATATCGTTCTCAACCCGTTGGGCGTTCCAAGCCGCATGAATGTCGGGCAAATATTGGAAACGCATCTCGGCTGGGCCTGTCACGGCCTCGGGCGCCAGATCGGTGATATGATTGACAAACTCAGCAACGGCGCGGATGTGCCAAAACTTCGGAAACTCATCGAGTCGGCCTACGGCAAGGATACCTTCCGCAAGGATATCAAACACTTCGACGATGACGAGATCGTCTCGCTGGCAGATAGTGTGCGTTCGGGTATCCCGGTGGCGAGTCCCGTTTTCGACGGTGCGCGTCAGGAAGACATCGTCGACATGCTCGAGCAGGCGGGACTCTTTCATACCGGTCAGGAGACCCTACTCGATGGTCGTACCGGCGAGTTCTTCGATCGCAAGGTGACAGTCGGTTACATCTATATGCTGAAACTGCACCATCTCGTTGACGATAAGATTCATGCGCGTTCGATTGGTCCCTACAG
>CAZCVU010000123.1:0-7247 GCA_964501745.1 uncultured Flavobacteriales bacterium
TTCGGCTGGCGCCTTCTGTTCGCGCTCGGACTGGTGGTTGGTGTCGCCGCCTACCGTTTCGCCGGCGGACCACTTCAGCAGATTGAGATCTCCGCCCCGCTGCCTGTGCTGATAGGCGCGGGTCTTTTGGTCGGCTTCGGGACACGAATGGGCAGCGGTTGCACCAGTGGACACGGCGTCTGCGGCATCGCAAGATTTTCAGTGCGTTCAATCGCCGCAACGGTGACATTTATGCTTGCCGCCGGCGTAACGCTCGCCATCGCGCGTCACGTTGTGGAGCTGGTTTGATGGCCCGCCTCCTGGTCGCGCTGGGGACCGGCATCCTGTTCGGCCTCGGCCTCGCGGTTTCGCACATGGTCAATCCGGCCAAGGTGTTGGGTTTTCTCGATGTCACCGGCAACTGGGATCCCAGTCTGATCCTCGTCATGGCGGGTGCGCTGGCGGTCACGACCCTCGCCTTTCCGCGCATCCTGCGCCAGAGTCGCCCCGCCTTCGACCGCGCCTTCGTTGTTGCGGCGAAAGGCCAAATCGATATGCGATTGATTGGCGGTTCGGTGATCTTCGGCATTGGCTGGGGCCTGGTTGGATTTTGTCCCGGCCCGGCCGTTGCGGCGCTCGCCTACGGGCATTTGGAATCGGTGATCTTCCTAGCAGCCATGCTCGCAGGCATGTGGCTATATCGCGTACTTCCGCGGGTCTCTGGATTGCCGGCAGCGGGCTGAGCCATTTGCCGGCCCGCTATTCCCCGGCCTGCTTCTTGATGGCGGCCAACCAGTCGTCGACGATGAATCCCTGCGGGCCTCTCGCCGAGCCGTAGGTGATGTTTCCGTTCTCGTCGATGACGTAAAGCCTCTCGGGCAGGGCGGCGTATTTTTCATTAACCTCATTGGTCATCAAATCGAGCAGCATCGGCATCTTGATGTCGAGCTTGAGCATGCAGACCTGCGCCACCTCGGCGCGCTCGTCCGCGGTCGTGGCATTCTCGTAAATAATCTCCTCCTCGACGTTATTAGAAATCTGCCATCCGTCAGACGCATGCGCCTCCTCGATGTAGACACAGAAGAAGTGGATGCGATCCTTGTATTCTTCGTAGATTTTGTTCAGGCGCACGGCCTGAATGCGGAAAGGCGGTCAGGTATAGGACCCGAAGACCAGCGCTACCGCCGCGCCGCGCAATGACGACAAGCGGAACATCTCGCCGGTGCGACTTCCGGTTGGCGAAAGGCGCTCGACTTCGAAATCGGGGGCCGACTTGCCTACCCTGGGTGCGCGCTTGTCAAGGTCGAGCGCCCGCTTCAAGAAGTTATCGCGGCGCTTCTCGAACTCCTCGCGGGTTACGCCCATCTCACGCAGGACATTGTCGTCGAGGTCGGGGAGTGACCGGTCGTTCATAGCGACCCTCCTTAAGGTTGTTCGCCTCCGTATCCGGCATCGGCGACGGCAGGCAGGCCAGTGCATCGGGATCGTTCCAAGCGTCAGAGTAGCCATTCGGACTCTCTGCGACATTCTGGCCGCCCGCGCGTTTATTCGTCAACGGCCAAGGCAGGTCCGGTCTTGGCTATAAGCGGACCATCATCTCGCGGCGAGAATACGTCCGCTTACGAACCTAAGCGGACATTCAACTCTTGTGCACAGGATGAGTGATTCCCGGAGATGGTAGAAAATGCGAGAAATATCGTGTGATGCTACAGTCGTCGGTGTCTTGAAGCAGGCGGGAGAGCCTCATGACCGACTGGAACATATCGGAGGAAGCTGCGGCGCTGCACCAGGACGCGCTGATGTGGGACAATACGCTGCCATGGGGTGACGCGGGGCGACCTGAAGTCAAGGCGGAATGCCTGCCGCGAATGGTGGCGAGTGGTATTGACGCCGTTTCGCTGACGCTCGGCAATGACAACCATAGCCTTACCGATACAATTCAAAAGATCGCCCGCGAACGGGCTCAATTCCTAGAGCATCCCGACAAATATCTGCTGGTCGAAACCGTTGACGATATTCTCGCGGCAAAGCGCGCCGGCAAGCTCGCCGTGATCTTTCATCTTCAGGGCACGAATCCGATCGCAAACGATCTCAATATGGTCGAGCTCTACTACCGGCTGGGTATCCGCCATATGCTGATGGCCTACAACCTGCGCAACGCGGTGGGCGATGGTTGCAAGGAGCTTTCCGGTGGGGCGGGCCTATCGCGATTTGGCGTGCAACTGGTCGAAGAGATGAACCGTGTCGGCATGTGGGTGGACTGCAGTCATACAGGCTATCACACTTCAATGGACGTATTGGAAGTGTCAAAGGACCCGGTGATCTTCAGCCATGTGGCTGCCGATGCGGTCTATCACCATTCGCGCAATATCAAGGACGATCAGATCAAGGGCTGCGCCGCCACCGGCGGCATCATCGGCATCCAAGGCGTCGGCACGTTCCTTGCCGACAACGAGGGATCGGCCGAGACGATGTTTCGCCACATCGACTATATCGTCGAACTGGTTGGCGTCCAGCATGTCGGCATCAGCCTCCACTTCACCTACGATCTAGAAATGGCGAACGCGTTTAAGACCGCGTGGAGCGTGCCGATGGAGGGCGACCCCGACAAGGGCATACCGTGGTCCGAGATTAATTCCGCGCTGCCGGAGGAGCTGCCGCGCCTCACCGAGGTTATACTGAAGCATGGCTATGAAGATGCTGACGTTCGCGGCATCCTTGGCGACAACTGGCTGCGTCTTGCCCGGCAGGTGTGGAAATAGCTTTGCGGTGAAGCGGAAAATAGAGCGCCTTATTCAGGGCGATCCGGAACAAAAACACGAACGCGGACTAATAGAAGATCACCGGGAAATTGAAGTGGGTTGAGCGGAGTATTCTATTGGCTTTGCTTTCGCAGTTTTGACCCGGATAGCCTTAGAGCGGACTTCCTTCTGTTCCGCTTCAGCGTGCGGCTATTTCCACACTTGCTGCACCAAACTTAGCCAGCTTCCACCGAGGATGCCGCGAACATCTACCTCCGAGTAGTCGGCATCAATCATGTCTTGTGTCAGATTCGGTAGCTGTTCCGACACAATTGGTTCGACTGACCGGGAGTTGTACTCGGGATTCCATGGATTGTAATTTAGTCGCTGCCGTTCGCTTGCTCATGACACCGCCAGTCTCGCCGCGTGGACCCGCGTGACCAGGATCACGGATATGATGTTGACGGTGAGCACGAATATCATCAGCAGCGCCGAAAGGGCTGCCGACATGCCGTATTCGGCATGCTGCATGAGCGATTGCTGGATCAGTACGGGCAGCGTGAAGATCTTGCCGCCGCCAAGCACCAACGCCGAGACGAACGCGCCCATGGTGAGGTTGAACCCAAGCAGCGACACGCTGATGATGCCTGGCAGGCTCAACGGTATGACAACCCGCCAGTAGACCCGCCAGCGTGTGGCACCGTGAATCTCGGCGGCTTCTTCGAGACTGCGCGGCACCGTCTGGATAACGCTGAACAACATCAGCACTTTGAAGGAGATGCTAAGATGGACCAGTCCGAAGATGACGCCGGGTATGGTGCCGATGATTCCAATCGTGTCCTGGATTAGGCCAGTCCACAGCAGAAATCGGTTCAGCGCGCCGTTGGCGGCGAACAGGATCATCATGCCCAAGATCTTGATTGCCACGGAAAGGAAGGCCGAGACGATGATGGCGGCCAGCACGATCATGGCCCAGCGCGGCGTCATCCGGGCGATCCGGTAGGCCACGGGATAGGCGACAAACAACCCGAGCAACGTAACGGAGGCCGACAGAGTAAAGTTGAGAATAAGCGAATCGTAGTAGAACGAATCGGTGAAGGCGAGCACGTAGTTCATCAGGGTAAAGTCGGGGCCGAGCCGGCCGATACCGAGATCTTCAAAGAAGCTCGCACGCAGGAACATGATCTGCGGCCCGAACAGGAGAAGCATCGATAGGACGAGCGGCGGAAGGAGCACCAGCCCCCAATTAGCCTTCATACGGAGCTCCCGGCGTCCAAGGCGACTTCAGAAACGTGCGCCGACCCCGCTGCCACTCAATACATCAATGCAAATTGCGTCAAGTGCGGGCGTGAGTTACAGGCGTGCCGAACATAAAACGTCTGCTTTTAGCCAAAAACGGCATCGTGGCTGACCGGCTCCTGCCGGAGGAAGCCCTCACCATGCGCGCCGCGACGGAGGACTTTGCCTTGATCGTGGCGCGGGCCATGCGGGAGCGGCTGGGAGCCACCTGGAGAAATTGCGAGACCGGCGCCGGCGGGCTACGGGAAACCGCTACGGCGACGCACCAGGACACTCGTGCTCCGCCATGGTCGGTCCACTAGAGCGATCGCTGACCCTGGAAACAGGACTGTCGGACAGGCAGGAGAATATGTGGCGTTTCGCGGAGGAATCCTTGTCGTGTATGGAGCGTGTTGTCGGCGAAGCGGGTTAGCCGCCGAGATGCGCCCAAACGTCGATGGCCGGCTCTTCCTCAAACGTCGGCCGCCTTGCGGACTCTGCTTTCGCGGTACGCCATGTAGGTCACGCTCGAAAAGATCATCACGGCGCCCACCCAGGTGAAGACGCCGGGGACCTCGGCGAAGAAGACGAAGCCAATGGCCGCCGCCCAGATCAGCTGTAGGAAGAATACCGGCGTGACGACGTGGGTCTCGAACTCCTTGAGCGCCTGGGTGAAGGCGAGGTTCGACAGCGTGAGGACGGTCCCCATGGCGGCGAGCCACAGGAGTTGGCGTGCGTCCGGCCACTGCCAGACGAACAACGCCGGCACCAGTGTCAGCGGCGCGCGCAGCAATACGCCGAAGAGGGTGATGGTGACGATGGAATCGGTGCGGGTCAGCACCTTGATCACAAGTATTGTAAACGCGTACACCAGCGCCCCGGCGATGACCAGCAACGCCCCGGTGTCCACTGCCACCATTCCGGGGCGCACGATGACGAAGACGCCGGCAAAGCCAAACAGGATGGCCGCCCATTTGGCCGCTCCTACCTGCTCTTTGAGAAGGATAACGGCCAGCACGGTTGTAAAGATGGGCACCGTAAAATTGAGCGCCGTGACCGTCGCTATGGGCGTGACGCTCAAGGCGTAGAACACGGCCAATATGCCCACCACGGCGTGGACGCCGCGAACGGCGTGGAGCCCAAGCTTGTGGGTGTGAAACGGGCGGAGACCGTAACGAAGGAGCCACGGCAGCATCGCGAGCAGCCCGAAGAAGGCGGCGAAGAAGGCGATCTCGAATGGATGCAGGTCCGCTGAGAGGTGCCGCACCACGCCGCTGCCCGAAGCGAAGGCGATGGTGGACAACACCGCGAGGCCCATGCCGCGTACGTTATTCGACAATCCGGAAGCGCGCGCTTGGGTCGGCTTGGTCAATTGCGGGTCCGTCCCGCTCCGAGGTGGGACCGCAACCTTTCGCATATCTCAGCGCGCGCGAACGACGCTAGCATGTCCAAGCGATTATCGGCTCGTCCCGTCCGCGCAACTGCTGACTGCCAGCGCTGTCCAGATCCCGCAACAGCTCGATGCTGTCCGCATCGCCATTTTGGCGAACAGCGTTTACCAAATCGTCGCTAGTGACCATAGCAACGCCAAGGTTTCTCGTCAGGACTTCCAATCGGCTAGCTACGTTGACCGCGTCGCCTAGCACGGCGTATTCCAGTCGTCGTTCCGATCCAATATCGCCGAGCACGACCGCTCCATAGTGCAATCCAATCGAAACCTTGATCGGTTCAGCGCCAGCTTCTCTTCGCGCGGTGTTCCATTCCTCGATGTCCGACAGCATTTCACGGCCGCAACGCAATGCATTGGCGGCATCGCGCGAGCTGGATTCGGGCGTGCCAAAGGTCGCCATCAGTCCATCGCCAAGAAACTTGTCCAAGGTGCCTTGATGGTCAAATACCATTGCTTCCAAACGGGCATGGAATTGGCGCAGCAATGCCACCACTTCCTCTGGCGTCTGCTGTCCGGCCATGCGCGTAAAGCCGACGATATCGACAAACATCACCGCGACGTTTTGCGAGCGGACCGCCCCCAGCGGCTGATCTCGTTCGGCCATTTGGTCGACGATATTCGGTGGAAAATGACGCGCGAGGTTGGCGCGCTCGCGAGCGACATTGGCCTGTTGAATTATCAGTCGACTGTTGCGCTCGGTGTTTACCGCGAGAGTACAGGCGACTATCAGGAAGATGACAACTTCCTGGACGCGTTCAACTATCCGCGGATCGTTCGGGTCGATCGCTGCCAGTATTCTTTCATAGCCGGTGAAGGCCAAGGCGGACATCTCCGACAACTCGGGGATCTCGGTGCCGAACATGGCGACCAGGACCAAGGCGCCCAACCATAGCAGTGTCGTCCAAGCGCCAAAGGCGAACGTTGTCCGCCAGGAATAAGCAAGCGTCCCAACTGCGAGGAATACATAGAAGTAGCTAAATTCTCCCAACTCATACTGGAACGCCGTCGGCCAGATTTCGCCGCGAAACGGATTTGGAAACACCATCAGGAACGTAAGCAGCGCCAGGTCCAGGAAGATCAGGAAGAGTTCCTGTCGCGATTGAACGACCTTGCCCGCCCGCAGTTGTGCCCAGCCGATGAGTGCAAAGACGATTAGTGCGGCTTCGTAGTAGAGCGTCTCCCATCTGAAGTTCAGAAACGGGATCAGTATTGCAACGATAGCCAACGCAATCCAACGGGCGCGTACCGCCAATAGCAGCCCCTGTCGCTTGTTTTCGCTCAATGCTGCCCGCAGGAACGGATCAACCTTAGCAAACTCTTCGTCGCTCAGGCGGGGTCGCTCCCCGAAGCGGCCCATCATCTAATCATTGGACATAGTCGTTCCTTCGATGTTGGCGAATACCAATAAGGTTGCCAGTTTATAACTTAGCGACCCTTAGAGACCCGCTAATTGTGGGCCGGCTTCAGATGTCCGCTTTGGGTCATAAGCAGACCTATTCGCGCCTCACGACGATGGTCCGCTTTTAGCCAGAAGCGGACATTGAGGATCAACCGCGATTGTGTCGGCAGCAGCAGCCCGGCTACACTTTCTGGCCGGTCCCAACACCGGCAGCGAATGAGTGATCGGTCATGACACGCGACGAAGAACGCGCCATCGAGTGGGATTGCCAGAAGGTCTGGAAGCAGTACGACTACTACGTTGACCACCACGAGTTCGAAAAGGCCGTCAAACTGTTTACCGAAGACGTGATCTGGACGGAGATGGGGTTCGATCTAAAGGGACGGGAAGAGCTTCTAGA
>CAZCVU010000124.1:0-7212 GCA_964501745.1 uncultured Flavobacteriales bacterium
ACGACAACAGGTCGAAGACGAATCCTGAGCGCCCCTAAGGCCGGCTCAAGCTGTACTAGCAGTCCGTTCGAGTCTTTATTTGCGCTAGTCGAGAGTGGCGAGGCTGATCGCCACCGAAGCTAAAGCGTTTGCGCGCGCGCGCGTTGAGGATCTGGTTGACCGCCCGCAGCGCGAACGTCCCGTCACCATCCTTCGCGGCTGCCAGCGCTATCGCCTCTAGGGCGCGGTAGGCCGGCTCGACGAAATCGCGGTCGCTGCCGGTCTCGTATATCGTTGGAATCCGTACCGCTGTGTCAAAAGCCTCAAGCAAATCGCCGACCATTATCTGTGCCTCCACGACGTCGGCCATCGCGATGGCGAACTCAGGTTCGTCCTTCTTTGTCCAGGCTAGTTGCCACGCGGCAGAGATTGTCTTCCGCGCCGACTCTTCGCTGAGCAACTGTCTCTCGCCGGCAGCTAGTTGCGTGAGGAGATGTACCCGATCGGGTACGCTCTGCAGCGAGTCTACAAGTTCGCGTATACGTGAGAACAGCGCCCGCGTTGTCTGCGGTGCACCGACAGTGACTTGCGCGTCGATAAGGCGTTGGAGAACGGGCGGCAGGAGCTTCTGAAAGATTGCGGCGCCCGTCGGCTCGACGGCTCGCGCCAGCAGGGAGCTGGCTTCAAGCGGATCGCCGGCGTGTCCCGTGGCAAGTGCCACAGTGACGAAGATCTGAGCGCGCATGCTGATGTAGGGAATGAAATCCACGAGCTTGAGGGCCTGGTCGAACAGTTCCCGGTCAAGCAGCACGTTGGCCATCGCCAGCAGGGCGCGGGATTGGGCTTCTCGGTTTCGGATGGAACCGGCGGTGGTGAACGCATCATTGAACAGTCCGAAACGCGTCTGCTCGACAAGAATATGCTGCAAAATCTCGTTGCGGGCTTTTTCGTTGACCGTCTTAACCGCGTCCTCGAAGGCGAGACGAAACAGAGGGCGTGCGGAATCGACGTCGACGCTCTCCGCCAAAGCCCCGGCGACGGATGCAAGCGCCATCGAGCGAAGTGCCTCGTCCTCCATCGCGCGAACAATATTCATCGCTTGGATTCGGTCGCCGGACAGTACCTGAGCCGCTGCAAGTGCCGCGAGCGTTTCATCGCGTTCCTTAAACTCGGTGGCCAGCAAGCCGATTCGCGCAAAATTGAACGTTTCACGTGCGCCTGCGACGTCGCCGACGGCTGCCTGCGCGCGGCCGATCTCAATGAGAACTAGTCCGACTTCGGAGCGGCGACCCTCAATGCTTTTTGCTTCGCCAAAAGCAACCTTCAGCGATTTCTCGACCGCCGCCACCGCTGAGCTTTCTGAGTTCTCGAGGCGCGCATTGGCTGCCTCGACCATGGCACGGACGCGGTCCACTTCGTCGGGGATGCGTTTTGCGGTGGCAATTGCGCCGGCAAAATCGCCGATCTCCGCTTGGCGTGTAACCAGGGTATGAAAGATTTCTCCGTTGTCGCGTAGCGGTACACCCGCCTTGATGCCGCGTGCGGCCAGTTGAAGGCTCTCACGGGCCGAGCTGGTTTGTCCGTTCTTGTGTTGATGATCGCCAATCAAAAGCAGAGCACGTGCGCGCCAGATATCGTCGCGGAATCCCTTGATCTCAGCACGGGCGGCCTTCAAATCGTCGCGCGTAAGTGCGGCCGCGACCAGCCCGGCGAGCGCGGCACCTTGGTCCTTTGGTTCTTCGAGTCCCAACGCAGCCAGCCGTAGCGCACTATCTACGTCTCCGGCCACCGGATTGATAATGGTAAGAGTCTGAGCCACCGCGGGGGCGGCCGCGAGCAGCGTCAGCGTAACGGCGAGCCTAAGGGGCGCCAAACACTCGCGCAAGAATCGTGTCGACATGTTTGGTGTGGTAGTCAAGATCGAACAGGGACTCCAGCTCTTTGCTCTGTAGATACTTCTTGATGTCGGTATCGGACTTGAGCAGGTCAAGGAATTGATGACCACCTTTCCACACTTCCATCGCATTGCGCTGGACCACTCGGTATGCGGCTTCACGGTCCATCCCGGCTTGCGTCATTGCCAACAGGACGCGCTGGGAATGCACCAGCCCGTTTAGCTTTTCAAGGTTAGCACGCATCGTCTCGGGATAGACGATGAGCCGCTCGACAACGCCGCTGAGCCGAGCAAGCGCAAAATCGAGGGCGACCGTGGCGTCGGGTAGCATCACGCGTTCGACCGAAGAATGCGAAATGTCGCGCTCGTGCCACAGGACGATATTTTCGAGCGCTGGCCCGGCTGCCGCGCGGATCATTCGGGCTAACCCGGTTACATTTTCCGAGAGCACCGGATTGCGCTTGTGCGGCATTGCCGACGAACCTTTTTGACCCGGCTGGAAATACTCCTCTGCCTCGCGGACTTCGGTACGCTGCAGATGGCGTATCTCTGTCGCCAGGCGCTCCGCTCCGCTTGCGATGATGGCGAGTGCGGTGACGAAAGCGGCGTGCCGGTCTCTTGGGATGACCTGGCTTGAGATTGGCTCCGGCGTCAGCTGGAGTTTTTCCGCGACGTAGGCCTCGACGCGTGGATCTATCGTCGCGAACGTGCCGACGGCACCGGAAATGGCGCAGGTTGCAATTTCTTCGCGGGCGGTTCTGAGCCGCCGTAGCCCGCGGTCGAACTCAGCGTAATGTCCCGCCAGCTTGAGGCCAAATGTCGTCGGTTCGGCATGAATTCCATGACTACGGCCGACACAGAGCGTGTGTTTGTGCTCTTCCGCACGTTTGCGAAGCGCGGCCAGGAGTGCGTTGAGGTCGCTGACAAGCAGGTCGGCGGCCTGCGAAAGTTGCACCGCAAGGCAGGTATCGAGGACGTCGGAGGAAGTCATGCCCTGATGGACGAAGCGGGCTTCCGGCCCGACATGCTCTGCAAGGTTGGTGAGAAAGGCGATTACATCGTGATGTGTTTCGCTTTCAATCTCCTCGATGCGCGCGATATCGAACTTTCCACGCTTCCACACGGCGCTGGCAGCTTCCTTTGGGATGATTCCCAACTCCGCCTGCGCATCGGCTGCATGGGCCTCGATTTCAAGCCAGATCTGGAATCGATTTTCCGATTCCCAAATGCGGGACATCTCGGGCCGGCTATAGCGTGGAATCATCCAATGTCTCGCGTGATTTGTCATCCGCCGGATCCTCGGTGATCGAGAAGTTGGCGATCAGCACGTTGAAGGCGATGGAAATGCGGGCGCCCTCGCCGAAGTACGGGTCGACAAAATGCTGCAGCCAGCTGGGAAAAACGAGCATCATGCCGACTTCCGGATCGAACCGCAGCTTTTCGCCGAAAATATTGCCTGGAATCGGCACCATCTCGACGCCCAGTCGCGGATCAACCAACTCGATAAGGCCGTTCTCCGGCCGTGACTGGTCGCGTTCGCCGGTTGCGACGTAATAGACGCCGGACCAGCTGGAGTTCGCATGTGTGTGGTGGCGGTGAAAATGTCCGTTGCGGCTGACGTTGGCCCACGCGGTAATCGTCGCACTGCCGCTGATCTTCCCCTTCTTTCCTTGCAGCCCGAGCTGGCTCAGCTCACTGGCAACTTCGGTAATGCGGTCTTTTAGCTCGGCCAACTCGGGGGACGGCCACTCCAGCAGGTCGAGATCGGAATTCCAGCCGCCAATAAGGGCGCTCTGAACGCCGGGTGTAGTCTTTTCTTTTTCGAGAATGATATCGCTGAGCTTCGCCGCAAACGCTTCATCGCCAGGCCAGACCTTTCGAAAGACCGGTGTTGGCCAGGCCAGAATTACACCATTGGGCAACTGAGTATGGAGCGGCATGGGCCTATTCTAAACGGCGGCCGGGATATGAGCCAGCGGTGACGATGCAACACGACACCTGAAGAGTCAGGTCTGCGGTTGCACACCGCGCGGCGAGACGCTGAAGATGATGCGGGCACCGCTGAACGGGCCCGCCTTGGTCTCGATCTGGATTGTGGCAATACGATCGCCGCGCGTGTAGGTGAGAACACTTGTTGCGCTGCGCAGGACTGTAAGCTCCTTCCAGCCGAACTGCGGCATCTGCTCGCGGTAGAAGTCAAAGACACTGGTCAGGCCCGTCTTCGCCTTGATCGTAACCCGGCCCATCCAGTCTTCGCCGGTTCCGAGCACAATCGTCTGGTCGAGTTCGACCGAGGCGTCGGCCGGCATCGGAATATCGGTGAAAACGACAAATCCCTGCTGTGGCTGTTCGCCATCGGCCGAAGCCGGCGCGCCGGTGGGAACCGTCCCCGCCGTCGTGCAGGCGGCGGCAAGCAATGCAAACAACGGAAGCAAGGCTTTTGCGAGCGTCATCTTTCTACTATGCGCAAATTGCATTATCGCCATAACCAAGCTCCGGCACACTACATATACCAAGCTGATTATAGACTTATACCACATCTGGCGGAAAGCACTGAAAACATTCCGGCCATTCAAGGGCGCTGCCGCTCAGCGGTACAGATAGATCGGGCTCGACCAGGCTTGGTGTCCATCCTCCTGGGTGACACAGACGTAGAGTGGATTGTCGCCGCTCTGACGCAACTTGATGCGGCGCTCGAGCCGCATCTCACGGGTCGAAGCTTCATCGGGCATGCGCTGGACCGTCACTTTTCGATCGAGCCCGCCGCAGTCGAACGTCGTTGGTTCGAAACCGATTTCCTGAACCGGAATTTCGCGGTCCAAGAGCGGCGTATGAAGCGACAGCGTGCCGCTTGCCGCTTCGGCAAGCCAGGCATCGAAACCGGCAAATGAGCCCGGCGTGAACGACTGCCATGCCAGCCCGTCTTCACCGCGCTGCTCCAAGCCCCGATAGGGGTTCCAAAAGTTTATCGCCTGCGCGCGCCGAATACTGTTGCCCTTGAATTGTGCGTCGCCGTCCCAGGCCGTGTGGCGGCGCCGTCCGCGATGCTCTGCGCCCTGCCAAATGACTCGAATCCGGGTGCCAAGATCGTCGGTCGTGTAGGGACGTATCGTCTCCAGCGTCTCCAGGCCGTTGCGAATCTCGACCCGTTCGAGCGCCGCGCCGCCGACAATGTCGACCACCAGATCGACCTCGCCCTCAGCCGTCTGCACGATGTCGCCCATCATAGCGCGCTGCGAGGTATGTCCGGTTGCCGGGCCGAGAGCCGGGTCATCGCCGTAGACCGTTGCCGGTGACGCAAAGTTGGCAGCGACATCGAGAAACATGCGTGTGCCCGTGGTGCCAAAATGGTGTCTGCGGCGGATGCCATCGAACACCGCATCCCGCGACAACTCAGGCAGCAGGAAGCAGGTCAAGCCACCGGTCACGAAATGTGACGCTCCGGGATAGTAGGCGCCCATGCGGCCACGGTGGCCGTCGCTGTTGCAGACGACGCCAACCCTGTAGCCCATCTCGAAGGCGTCATTCAGGATCCACTCGAATGAGCCATGGCCGGAGTGAACCTCGACCGAATGTTCGACCCGCCCGTCATGGGCGTATTTGATATCGGCCGGCCGGCCGCCACAGTGCGCGTAGCACACCACGTCCTCCTTGGCGGCGATCAGGTCGGCGAACAGATCGTTTGCTGTCGGAGTATCGAATTCGACGTCGCTCAAATCGTCCACCAGCACATGCGAGCAACGCCGGATCGGCCGACCTTCCTCGCGGAAGTAGACGTTGCGGTCGCCGCCGACCGCCGGGTTGCCCGACCATTCGAAGCCGGGAAACGTGATAAATCGGCCGGGCTCGTTGAATTCCGCCGTCAGTCGGTTGATCTCGGCCCAGAGGTGCTCCGGTATCTGAAAGTCGTTGGCTTGATGGGCGCAGACGTCGAGGAATGCGTAATCGCGGCCGAACACGAAGTAATCGTGTGCCGAATTGGTGCCGACAGTTTCCCCGCTCTGGCCGTGTAAATCGCCCCAGTAGGCGGTCAGCGGCGCCTCTTGCTCAACGCGCAGGGGATTGCTTTCGCACAACAGCTCGCCGTCCTCGTCGCGGATCTGCACCGTCAACGTCCCGGGCTCCGCGACGCTAAGGCCTTCAATAACCTGCGTCTTTTCGCCAAGCTTCATCACCAGGGTTTCCGGCAGCCCCTTGATCGCAGCGTTCGCGCTCAAGGCGAGGGTTTGATCGGCCTGGTCGGTCGGGTTGCCCATCGCGTCCTCGGCCTTGATCCCGAGACGGAAGCTCTCGCCAGCACGGCGCAAGGTCGGTAGCACCGCTTTCCAGGCGTGCGGCGGCCCCGGAACGATATCGATTGTTGGGTTGTCTGGCAGTACGGTCCACTCGTGCGTCGAAAAGGCGTCTACCGTCATGCGGAATTCAAACTCGTCTTCGCAGAAGGTCTGAAGCCGCCAGCCCGGCGAGCCTTCGCGTGTGTCGCCGATCCGGATCGTTACCGTATCTCCGGGGCTGAGATGCCCGCCGATAACTTTTATGTGTAGCGTCTTGGTCCAGGGCCGCGTCGTCGTATAGGCGTCGTAGCTGCACTGAAGATCAACGTCGGCCGTCGATTCGACCGTGACATAGTTCGACTCCTCCGGCTTGTCGAATTGCGGTCTGCCAACGTCCGAAGCCAGCCGTAGCAGCAGTTTGAGGCTGCCGCTTTCGTCCATGCCGAAATCACCGGCGGTAAAGGTGAGCGTGAAGGACTCGTAGCTTCCCGCCTCGAACTTGCCGCTCGGCGAAAGCTCGACGCTTCCCAGACGTTGCGCGAGGTATGTAGCGCGCGGTTGCATGTGCGATCTCCGGTGATGTCTGGTGTTCTTATAGGACGGCTGGGCCGCCGCCGCATCATTAAGACGGCCAGACACGACAGTGCCCAATCAACGCGAACAGTTTGTTGGGGCTGGATCGAAAAATTACCCTCCTCAGGATTTCACTCGGGAGATCCTGAGGAGGGCCACAGCGAGTGTCTTCTATTTCTTCTTTGGACGCGTTGGCGAACCTTCTACCGCATCCCACCAGGCGTTACTGTTGAACCAGTATTCCCGGCGCTCATTTATGAAGTCCGCGTTTCTCCTGATCCAGTGATCGAAGAAGTTGAGAATGTCGGGGTCGCCTTTGCGGACAGCCATTCCTTGAGTTCTTGTATTGAATTCCATGCCTTTGAACGGCTGGATAAGAACACCCTTGTACTGAATTTCGTAAAAATTCGGTTTCGGGTAGGGAGCCATTATAGCATGGGCATTGCCATTGGCGACTTCCTGAAATTGTCTGACGTCAGCGCCTTTGGGACA
>CAZCVU010000125.1:0-4536 GCA_964501745.1 uncultured Flavobacteriales bacterium
ACGACGCTGTAACGTCAACGCCCCTTGTCACGCCCATTGTCAGGGCCAGCCATTGGCAGCTATCGTGACGCGATGAAATGGTTGAAACGCACTGGAATACTCCTGACGTTGTTACTTGTTGGTCCCGCGGTTACGCTGACCGGGGGACGTGCAGTGGGTAGCGATTGGCGCACTGCCAGCCGCGAGTCGACCGGACTTGCTCCCGATCCAGCATCCACCAGTGAGCCGATCATCCAAGTGTACGCGGCACGTACGTACGGTTGGCGCGGCGCCTTCGGGGTACACACATGGATCGCTGTCAAACCGACCGCTGCCACCAGCTATACGGTTTATCAGGTGATCGGTTGGCGGGCCCGCTACGGTGGCTCTGCATTGGTCATTAGTACCGACCTTCCCGACCGTCAATGGTTCGGAAACAGCCCAGAAGTGATAGCCGAGCTCCGCGGCGATGGCGTCGCAGATATCATCAAGCGCATCGACGTGGTGGCTGCCAGCTATCCGTACGCTGACACGTACACGATGTATCCAGGCCCAAACAGCAATACCTTCACGGCTTGGGTCGGGCGCCATATACCAGAGCTCAAGCTCGACCTGCCACCAACCGCTATCGGCAAGGACTATTTGGGTGACGGCCTGGTTGCCGCGGCGCCGAGCGGTACCGGCTTTCAGATCTCCGTTCTTGGCCTGCTAGGTTTGCTCGCGGGCGTCGAGGAGGGGCTTGAGATCAATGTCGCGGGCTTGACGTTCGGCGTCGACCCCTTGGGGCTGGCCTTGAAACTGCCGGGTTTTGGTCGCATCGGACCGCGTCCGCGGTTCGATGCCTGGAATGACGATTGAGCGCGTGATGAGCGGCGGCGCTCCGGCCATTGAGCACCAGACGTAAGGAGGGTTGGTGATGAGAGTTTGGCAAAGTAGGCGCGCGCCTTGCTGCCGCGTCCACCTGCACCGTTTGAGCCGCGCCGCATGAGCATTTGGGGGAAGGTGTTGGGCGGAGCCGCCGGTTTTGCCCTGGGCGGGCCGCTCGGGGCCATTATCGGTACGGCAGCCGGGCATGCCATCGATCGAATGCGGCAGCCGGGTGGCAGTGAGGAAGCCACCAAGTCAATTGCCTTTACCATCGCCGTCATCGTGCTCGGCGCCAAAATGGCCAAAGCCGACGGTGTCGTCACGCGCGACGAAGTGGAGGCCTTCCACGAGGTCTTCCATGTCCCTGAGGACGAAATCCACAACGTTGACCGGGTCTTCGATCAGGCGCGCAGAGATTCGCGCGGTTTTGAACCTTACGCCCGCCAGATTGCGTCAATGTTTCGCGAGAATCCAAGTGTGCTTGAGGAGTTGCTGTTCTGCCTGGCCCATGTCGCCAAGGCAGACGGTATCATGCACCCGGCCGAAATCGAGTATCTGCGTGCAGTTTCACAGATCTTTGCGCTTGATGATGCCGCCTTCGAGCGGGTGACAGAGATCGAACTGGGCGCGGATAAGGCCGATGCCTACACCGTACTTGGCGTACCGCGGGAGACCTCTGACGACAAACTCAAAGCCGCCTACCGTGCGCTGGTGCGAGAAAACCACCCAGATCGACTTATCGCTCAGGGCATGCCACAGGAATTTGTCGACGTAGCCAACGAGAAGTTGGCAGCGATCAATGTCGCCTACGACCGAATATGTGATGAGCGCGGACTGAGCTAGTGGCGGAGAGCTTGCCAGTTCTGTCGCTGCGTGACGCAAGCATCAGTTATGGCATTGCGCCGCTGTTCAGCGAGCTCAGCGTTTCCCTCGCCAAGGGCGACCGCGTCTGCTTGGTCGGTCACAACGGCAGCGGCAAGTCGACGATGCTCAAGGCGCTCGCAGGACTGGTTGAAGTTGATGCTGGCGTACGTTTCGTCCAGCCCGGCACGCGCATCAGCTACCTGCCTCAGGATCTGTCGCCGCCCGCCGATGCAACCGTCACTCAGTTCGTATCCGGCGGCGATACGCCGGCGCACCAAGTGGCCGCACAGCTCGACGAACTCAAACTTGCCGGCGAGCAAATCATCGGAACGCTGTCGGGGGGCGAATTGCGCCGCGCAGCGATTGCCAGAGCGCTTGTGACCTCGCCGGACATACTATTGCTGGATGAACCCACGAACCATCTGGACCTGCCCGCCATCGAACAACTGGAAGCAATGTTGCGGCGCTTTCCTGGAGGTTGGCTTGCCGTAAGCCACGACCGCACGTTCCTGCGCAACACGACGCGATCAACGCTGTGGCTAACCGCCGGACGGCTGCTCGCAAGCGGGCATGGCTTCAGCGATTTCGAGCCATGGTCGGAGCATGTAATTGCGGCGGAGGACGCGGCGTTGAATCGAATCGATCAGCATCTGCAAGCCGAAATCCGCTACCTGCATCGTGGCATTACCGCCCGTCGCAAGCGCAATCAGCGCCGCTTGCGCAAACTTTCAGATTTGCGGACAGAACGCGCCCGGCGTCTGCGCCTGGATGCACGGCCTAAGATGCAGCGAATGGCCGCCGCGCCGGGTGGCAAGCTGGTGCTGGAAGCGGACAGCCTCACAAAATCCTACGGCGAGCAAATCATCGCCAGCGGGTTCTCCACACGCGTTGTCAAAGGCGACCGCGTTGGCATTATCGGCGCCAACGGTGCAGGAAAGTCGACCTTAATCAGGCTTTTGACAGGGACGACAGCTCCGGACAACGGTCGCCTACGGTTGGCGGAGGGCCTGCGTATCGCCTATATCGACCAGGGTCGCGAAAGCCTTGACCAGAATTCGACACCGATCGACCTTCTCTGCGAAGGCGGTGGTGATACGGTGGTTGTGAACGGTCGCCAGCGTCACGTCGTCGCCTACCTCTCGGACTTTCTGTTCCGTGAGCATCAGGTGCGGAGTCCAATCGGCAGTCTTTCCGGCGGCGAGCAGAGTCGGCTGCTGCTCGCCCGCATCCTGACCCAGCCTTCTACCCTCCTGGTCCTCGACGAACCTACCAATGACTTGGATGCAGACACCTTGGATATCCTGCAAGAGAGGCTGGACGAGTATCGAGGCACTTTGCTGGTCGTCAGCCACGACCGCGATTTCCTGGACCAGCTCGTCACCAGTGTTATCGCCCTAGAGGGCGATGGGGATATCACCGAATACACCGGTGGGTATTCCGACTACCTGCGCCTGCGCCCCACTCCCAAGGTTTCCGAGAGGAAATCGCCAACCACGCGGAAGCCGAAATCGAAGCCGGTGTCCGGCGCAAAACGCCGGGCGAAGAGTCTGAGCTGGCTTGAAACGCGGGAACTCGAAGCCCTGCCAGCCCAGATCGCGGCGCTCGAAACGGAGATTTCAGTACTTGAGGCAGATCTTGCGGATCCCGAGCTGTTTGCCACCGACGCGGCAAGGTTCGAACGCTACGCGGCGCGCCTCGCGGCCAGCAACGCCGACAAGACGGCCGCCGAGCAACGTTGGCTCGAACTCGAGATCAAGCAGGATGGCGCGCGGGCGCGCAGTGGCAGATGAGCATGAGCCCCATCGATCGGCCCTCGCCAAACTTCGAGGCGCGTCCGCACGATCTGCCAATCGACATGCTGGTTCTCCACTACACCGGCATGGAATCGGCGACGGCGGCGCTCGACCGGCTTTGCGACGGCGCTGCCAGGGTCAGCGCCCACTACCTGATCGACGAGGATGGAGCCCTCTATTGTCTGGTCGACGAAGCGGCACGCGCATGGCATGCCGGCGAGAGCTGCTGGCGCGGCAATCGTGATATTAACAGCCGCTCGATCGGGGTGGAACTGGTCAATCCTGGCCACGAGTTTGGCTATCGGCCGTTTCCCGACCGGCAAATCAAATCGGCAGTCGCTCTGGCGCAGGACATTGTGGCCCGCCATCCGATCCCGCGACGCAATATCGTTGGACACTCCGACATCGCACCCTCACGCAAGCAGGATCCTGGAGAATTGTTCGACTGGCAGCGGCTCGCGCGGGCGGGAGTCGGTCTGTGGCCGGAGCCGGTGGCGGGTGTCGAAACCGACCTCATGACGATGCTCGCCGAATACGGTTACGACACCTCCGAGTCGGGCGCCATCGAAGCCTTCCAACGCCATTTCCAACCGGACAACGTGACCGGAACAGCCGATTGCACGACGACAGCGCTTGCCGCCGGGATTTTGCGGTTGATTGATTGATGCGCCGATAGTGCCTACATTTCGTTCACCAGACGGCCGGATGGCTGCCTTTGTGGCGGGTGACCGTCGCAGGGGAGGAAAGTCCGGGCTCCACGGAGACACGGTGCCGGGTAACGCCCGGCGGGGGTAACCCCAGGGAAAGTGCCACAGAAAGCAAACCGCCCGTCTGCCTTGCGGTAGACGGGTAAGGGTGAAAGGGTGCGGTAAGAGCGCACCGCGCGGGCGGCAACGTCAGCGGCACGGCAAACCCCACCGGGAGCAAGACCAAGTAGGGGCGGCACGCCGGTACCAATGTGAGGGCAACCTCTCAGTAGATGCCGGTAGGCGGGTTTCCGAGCCGCTGCCCGGGTAGGTCGCGCGAGGCGTCC
>CAZCVU010000125.1:4546-7188 GCA_964501745.1 uncultured Flavobacteriales bacterium
GGTAAGAGCGCACCGCGCCGCCGGAAACGGTGGTGGCAGGGCAAACCCCACCGGGAGCAAAACCAAATAGGGGCGGCATGCCGGCTTCGTTCGGCAGGCGGGTTTCCGCGCCGCCGTCCGGGTCGGTTGCGAGAGGCGTCCGGTGACGGGCGTCCCAGATGAATGGCCATCTATTCTGGTGGTTTCGGCCGCCAGGAGGACAGAACCCGGCTTACAGACCGTCTGGCGTTTTTCCTTGCTGCAACTATCACGATTCTGTCTGCCTTCAAACGGCCCCCTGGAAGCCATAATCGTGCCCGATTGGAAGAGCAGACTTGGCCATGAAAGCTGCCCCATATCCATCTGAAAACACCTGGTTTTCCGCAACCGCGAAACCCTTTGTTAACCCATTATATGCCATCTTTATCCCGTTGACGCCCATATTATCCCATGCTATCCCATTATTGCCCAAAATTTGGTCATGGATATTAGGCGTTACAGGAGGGGTTCAGTGCGGTGTTCGTCTGTCGCTCTTGCCCGTCCAGGAAAGTTCGATGTGTCCAGCAGAATCTGGCTACTCGAAGTATCGGCAGAAGTCGGTAAAACGCACGTTAATCGGAGGCCAAGATGACTTTGTTCGTCGGCCGGCACGTCAACAAGATCGATTCCAAGGGACGGGTGTCCGTTCCCAAGCCGTTTCGTGCTGCCTTGCAGGGTCAAGGCTCCCAAACTCTTTACGCTTATCGGTTATTCAAGTACGCCGCTATAGAGGCTTGCGGCGAAGAGTTCATGGCGCGGCTCAGCGCCAGTCTAGATGACATGGATATGTTCTCGGACGAGCAGGACGATCTGGCTGCCATCGTTTTGGAGAACGCCCATCCGCTCAACTTTGATCCAGAAGGCCGCATCGTGCTGCCCAAAGAACTCGTCGATCATGCTAGCATTTCGGAGCGCATTGCCTTCGTCGGTCGTGGCGCGCGCTTCCAGATCTGGGAACCTAGCGCCTACCAGACGAACCGCGCCATGGCCTTTGAGCGTGCCCGGGTGCGTGGTGCAACCCTCAAGCTCCGGCCAACGGAGAGCGATTCGAAAGATGGTGATGCATGAACTCGTCCCCGCACATTTCGGTGATGGTCAACGAGGTGGTTGATGCCTTGGCGCCACGCGATGGCGCCGTTTACGTTGATGCCACCTTTGGTGCGGGTGGTTATAGCCGCGCACTCCTTAGGGCCGCCGATTGCACGGTCTGGGGAATCGACCGTGATCCGCTCGCCATTGCTTTCGGAGAAGACTTGGCGAAGGCCCATGGTCGACGGCTAACGGTCTTGAGCGGTCGCTTCGGCGATATGGAAACTTTGCTCGCTGACGTCGGTGTCATGCAGGTCGATGGCATCGTGCTCGATCTTGGCGTGTCGTCGATGCAGATCGATGATCCCATCCGGGGGTTTTCTTTTCGGGCTGATGGACCTTTGGACATGCGCATGAACAATACCGATGGTGATGCCGAGACAGCCGCCGATGTCGTCAACCGCATGGCTGAGCGTGAACTTGCCGATATTATCTACATCTACGGCGAAGAGCGTGCATCGAAGCGCATTGCGCACGCTATCGTTCAATTGCGCGACAAGGAACAGTTCAAGCGCACTGAACAACTGGCGACGCTGGTTCGCCGTGTGGTCCGCAAATCGAAGGATGGTATCGATCCCGCAACCCGCACGTTCCAAGCGCTCCGTATCTACGTCAACGATGAGTTGCATGAACTGGAAAAAGGCATGTTGGCGGCGGAAAGCATTCTAGCGCCGGGCGGCAGGCTTGCCGTGGTGTCGTTCCATTCTCTTGAAGATCGCCGGGTAAAACTGTTCATGCAGGAACGCGCCGGCCAGAGCCCCAGACCATCGCGCCACATGCCGGAGCTTCAAACAAAAAATGCTCTGACGTTCCGTTTGATCAAGCGTGGCGCCGTGAAACCACGGATGGAAGAGTCCTCTCGCAACCCGCGAGCACGCTCGGCGCGCTTGCGTTGGGCGGAACGGACGGACACCCCTATCCAGGATGCCGCGTGAAGGAGGAAGTATGATGAGAACATCAACACTTTCCATCCTGCTTTTGGCTGTCGCCATCGGCGTCGGGCTCTTTATGGTCAAGTACAGAGTGCAGGATCTCGAAGATCAACTGGTGACCCTCAATCGAGAGATCGCCCGCGACCGCGAAGCCATCCAAGTATTGCGCGCGGAATGGAGCCACCTGAACGAACCGAGCCGGTTAAAAGTGCTGGCCGGACGGCACCTCGATATGGCGCCGGTGCTGGTGGAAAAAGTTTCCAGCCGCGCCAAGTTTAACGAGCAGTTTCCCGTCCGGATAGAAGCGTCGGACGATATGGCTACCGAGATCGGCAGGCCAGCCTCCAGAAAAGAGAAAACCCCATGACCGCCACTGGAAAAAGATTAATTGCTAAACGGCGTCAAATGGAAGGCATACGTAAACAAGCGCTGGAAACCGGCCGCAACCGGCTTTTGGTCGCTGGTATGTTAATGACCATCGCGTTTGCGGGTGTCGCCGGGCGCTTGGTCGATCTGGCCGTGTTGGAAAAGGGCTACGAGCCACGTATGAGCCAGTCAACGCCGAGCGTGATGCCGGCCAGCGGCCGTGCCAATATCGTTGAT
>CAZCVU010000126.1:0-6242 GCA_964501745.1 uncultured Flavobacteriales bacterium
TGTACACCACCCAGTGGGTTACCACAGTCCGAACATAACATGAACGTGCATCAGGGGAAACAAGGATATCGGGGATAACAGGTAATCCCGTTCGTTGGACGTTTGGATTGTCGTAGTTCGACTGCCGTGTTTCGGTCAGTGCAACTTCGAGGATCAGTTTTCCTCGCCGGACTTTTCCGGTTCTTCCTCGCCGGTCTTTTCGGATTCATCCTCGTTGGCTTCGGTCTCGTCGGTTTCGTTCGCCTTCTGTAATGCTTCGAGCGCAGCCGCCCCTTCCTCGAAGAGCTCCGCCGCGTCAGTGGCGGCTTCGTCAAGCTCCGCCTCTGCCTCTTCACCGACGATAGCGTGACCAAGCACTCGTTGTTGTTCCGCTTCTTCGGCCGTCCGCGCAACGTTTATGATCAAGGATGCGTCTACTTCCGGATGCAAACGAATGCGTATTGGATGCAGGCCCAATACTTTTACGGGGCGCTGCATGATGACTTGGCGGCGGTCGATGGTAAATCCGGCCTCGCTAGCTGCCGCGGCGATATCGCGCGTGTTCACCGACCCATACAACTGACCTGACTCACCGGCGCTACGCAGCACGACGGCCATCTGACCGTTGAGCCTTTCGGCGACCTGCTCGGCTTCGCCGCGACGCTCGAGATTTGCGGTTTCAAGCTGCGCCCGTTGCGCCTGGAATTGCTCGACGTTCTCCTTGGTGGCTCTGAGGGCTCGCTTTTGGGGCAGCAGAAAGTTGCGCGCAAAGCCGGGCTTGACGGTAACTACGTCGCCCATTTGCCCAAGGTTTTCAATTCGTTCCAACAGGATTAGTTGCATCTCACACTTCCTCGCCTGGGCTGCCGGGGCTCGGTGCTGCAAGGCGTCGCCGCAGGCCATACCAATTTTCAAAGAAACCTAGGACAGTCACAATAATCACCGGCCAGCCCAAGGCCAGCATCGTGAAGTAAAAAAGGAACAGCAGGAACCCACCGACGGTCAAGCGTCGACACAGCGAATGCACCATCGCCAGGCCGACGAAAAAGAACGGTGTGAGCAATACCAGCATCAAATTCTGGCCATAGTAACCAAAGCCACCCGGCAGCAACCACATTGCGACCGAGATTGCCGCAACAATAGGCGCCCATTGCGGCAACTCGAGCGACACGATGTCGGGCCATGGTCGAAGGTTATGGCCGAAATGAACCAATAACTTTTGGGCGAGGGTTGAATTTATGATCGCCATGACCAGCCAGGCCACAACTACGGTTCCCGGCAGGATCGGAATAACTCGGCTGACGAGCCGCTCGCGCCCGCCCTCAGAACCTGGCGGCAGGATCTGTTCCATGATGGAATCAACGAATGACGTTACACTGCCTTCGAGGCCGGCAGGTTGCACCGCCAGCCAAATCGTCGCTACCGTCAAGAGGATGGCGCCAGCGCCTGTCAGCCATCCGAGCAGCAGCCCGGCCGGATACCAATGGACAACGCCCTGCTGAGTGGTCCGGGATAGCAGAGCCTGGCGCGTGAAGACCAATACCGGAAGCGCATTGACAACGATGTAGACGAATGCGGCAAAGAAGCCGCCCACCAATATCAAGACGGCCAACACTGCGGCCGCGCTCGCAGCCACGCTGGCTGTCGCACCAAGACTGAGGGCGGCGAGAAATAGCGGTAGTTGCGCAAAATATGTCAGCAGCATGCCAAACAGTGTGCCGCTGCCTGCAAACAGGAAGGCAAGCGCACTCGCCAAACCCGCAGCTACGGAAATTGCCCAATACTTCCAGACTCGCACGATCAGTCTCGCCGGATGTCGCTACTTAACGACATAGGGTAGCAGGGCAAGGTAGCGCGCCCGTTTGATCGCTTTGGCCAACTCCCGTTGCGCCTTCGTGGAAACTGCGGTGATTCGACTCGGCACGATCTTGCCGCGTTCCGAAACGAACCGCAGAAGCAGTTTGACGTCCTTGTGATCGATGACCGGCGCATTTGGCCCGGAGAACGGACAGCTCTTGCGGCGTCGAAAGAACGGACGACGGGACGAAGGGCGGCGACCACCGCTGCTCGGTCCCGCACTCCTGCCACCGGTACGACCTCTGCTGGAAAATGCCATTGTTTGATTCCTCTAGTCTGCGGGCTCTTTGGTTTTGGCTTTGGCCTTGGTGGGTTTCTTCGCGGCCGCCCGCTTCGACTTCGCGGCTGGTTTGCTCTTCGCGTCACTTGCGGCGACCGCGCTCTCAGCGGCCTCTGCGGACACCTTGCTCTCCGTCTTGGCGCTTGCCTTCGTCTTCTTTGGCGCTGCCCGCTTTGGCTTCTCCGGCTTGGCTTCTTTGCTTTCGTCATCGGCAGTTTCCTCGATGACTTTCGGCTCTTCAGCTTCGGCGTCTGCTTCAGTCGTCGCAGTGTCTGCTTTAGGCTTAGGCACTTCAGGCTTTGTCTCGACCGCCTTGTCTTCCGCGTCGGCGGGGCCGTTATCGCCCTTCGTTGTCGCGTCGCCTTCCGTTTCCGCTCGAGCTCCGTCGCGAGAGGCGCGATCCCGGTCCCGGTCGCCCTTGGTCAGCATGATTGGCGAGGGGGCCTCGGGAAGACTTTCCAGGCGGACCGTAAGCTCGCGCAGAATGTCCTCATGCAGCCGCATTTGGCGGGCTAATTCCTGCACGGCCTCGGAGGGAGCATCAATGTTGAAGAGCACGTAGTGGCCCTTCTTATTCTTCTTGATGCGGTAGGCCAGGGTCCGCAGACCCCAATATTCGCGCTTGGCGACGCTGCCACCATGCTCGCGGATAATTTCTTCGAAGCTGTCCGTGATTGCGTCTACTTGCGTGGACGAAACGTCCTGGCGAACGATAAAAATATTCTCGTACAACGCCATAGAGACTCCTTTCGGCTATTGGCGATCCGGCGTCACGTATGACCGCCCGGATCTAGCCGGCTCATAAAGCCGGCAAGGAGTGGATGAAGGTTGCGCACTATACACAATTCGTTCGGCCAACAAAAAGAAATCGACTTCCAGAAATGGCCGATTTATGCATGGTGCGGTGTCGCCAATCGTGCCTTGATTACTTCGCCAGGGGATGTTGGACGATTGGTCTAGATGGGACAGAGTGATGACGACAGCTTTCGTATTTCCGGGGCAGGGCTCGCAAACGGTGGGCATGGGGCGCGATCTAGCTGCCGCATTTCCGGCGGCCCGGCACGTCTTCGAAGAAGTTGATGACGCACTCGGGCAGAAACTGACACGGCTGATGTTCGAGGGTCCGGACTCCGACCTGATGCTGACGAGAAATGCGCAGCCAGCGCTGATGGCCGTTAGTCTGGCGGTTATCCGGGTGCTCGAAGTCGAGGGTAAGATGCAACTCGGCGATGTCAGTGCCTACGTTGCAGGACACTCGCTGGGGGAGTATTCCGCACTTGCTGCGGCCCGTGCGCTCGAATTGTCGGAGGCCGCGCGTGTATTACGTGTCCGCGGCGATGCCATGCAGGAGGCAGTACCAGTCGGCGAGGGGGCAATGGCGGCGCTGTTGGGGTTGGATTTGGAGGCCGTCCTTGCTGTCGCTGCCGACGCGGCTACGACCGACGAAAGTGAGGTTTGCGAGGCAGCGAACGACAATGCGCCGGGGCAAGTGGTCGTCAGCGGCAGCCTGGAGGCGGTAGAGCGTGCTGTCGAATTGGCGACGGAGCGTGGGGCACGGCGGGCGATTCGGTTGCCGGTGAGTGCACCATTTCATTGCTCGTTGATGAAGCCTGCGGCAGACGCCGTTTCAGAGATCCTGGAGAGGACTGCGCTCACGCCGCCCTTGGTGCCACTGATTGCCAACGTGACGGCTGATGAGACCAGCAATCCGGATACCATCCGGCGGCTGTTGGTGGAGCAGGTCACGTCGATGGTTCGTTGGCGTGAGAGCGTGCTTTACATGCGGGCGCACGGCGTTGATAGATTGGTGGAAGTCGGTGCCGGCAAGGTATTGAGCGGATTAACGCGCCGTATCGATGGCGACATGTCGGCACTGTCACTTCAGGAATCGGCCGATATCGAGGTTTTCATACAGGAATTCTAGGGGCAGATACTAATGTTTGATCTTTCTGGTAAGAGCGCACTCGTTACCGGCGCGTCTGGCGGTATCGGTGGCTCGATCGCGCGGGCGCTTCACGGAAGTGGTGCGAGTGTGGCTCTTTCGGGGACGCGGACGGATGCGCTTGAGGCACTGTGTGCCGAACTCGGCGAACGTGCCCACGTTGCGCCAGCAGACCTGAAGGATGCTGAAGCACCTGGCCGGCTGATTGAGCAAGCGACGGCGGCGATGGGGGCTGTTGATATTTTGGTCAATAACGCTGGGTTGACCGACGACATGCTCGCTCTCCGGATGACCGATGACAGCTGGCAAAGCGTCCTCGACGTCAACTTGACGGCGGCATTTCGCTTAAGCCGCGGCGCGATGCGTGGAATGATTCAACGCCGCTGGGGGCGTGTTATCTCAATTACCTCGGTTGTCGGGACTACCGGGAATCCGGGCCAGGCCAACTATGCTGCTGCGAAAGCTGGCCTAGTTGGCATGTCGAAGGCTCTGGCGCGGGAAGTCGGCAACCGTGGCATTACCGTAAACTGTATCGCTCCTGGATTCATCGAGACGGCTATGACGGACGCATTGTCCGATGCACAGCGCGAAAAGTTGCTTGCCAATATTCCTGCCAGCCGTTTCGGCGCCGTCGAAGAGGTTGCGGCAACCGCAGTCTTTCTAGCCAGCGAAGAAGCCGGCTATGTGACCGGTCAAACGCTGCATGTAAATGGCGGTATGGCGATGATCTGAGAAGCCTGATGCCGTTTGAATTCCGCCGAAAACATGCGCCGCGAGTGGCGCTGGTAAAGGCTAATAAAGTGTGTTAGGTAACGCCGCCGTCCAGCGTGATTTGGCGCTGTGATTGTACCGTGAATGTACACAACCAACGCGGGTATCCAAGCGTTCCAAGAGGCCTATTACAATGAGTGACGTTGCAGAACGCGTTAAGAAGATCGTTGTTGAACATCTCGGCGTTGACGAAGCCAAGGTTTCGGATGGCGCTAGTTTTATCGATGACTTGAGCGCTGATAGTCTCGATACCGTCGAGTTGGTTATGGCGTTTGAAGAGGAATTCGGTTGCGAAATTCCCGACGATGCGGCTGAGAAGATCCTTACGATAAAGGACGCGATCGGCTTCATAGAAGAACACTCCAGCTAAGTGCGTTCTCACCGGCTGACCTGTCGGCCGCACCCATACTCATAATGCGACGTGTCGTCATCACTGGCATGGGGCTCGTTACGCCCTTGGGGGTGGGTATTGATCACGTCTGGGGCAGGCTGGTTAACGGTGAATCGGGGATCACAGCCATCGAACGGTTTGACGTTTCCGATCTTCCCGCGAAGATCGCTGGGCAGGTTCCAAGCGGAGATACGGCGAGTGGAAACTTTGCCGTCGACGATTGGGTCGAGCCGAAAGATCAACGAAAGATGGATCTTTTCATCCTTTATGGGATGGGAGCCGCCGTGCAGGCGATCGAGGATTCAGGCTGGAAGCCCGAAGATGATGAAAGCTGCGAGCGTACGGGCGTGATTATCGGCTCGGGTATCGGCGGCCTGCCCGGTATCGAACAAGGCTCGCTAACGCTTCGAGATCGCGGGCCGCGCCGCATAAGCCCGTACTTCATTCCGGCGAATCTGATCAATCTGGTCTCGGGGCAGGTCTCGATCCGCTACGGATTTCGCGGTCCTAACCATGCGGTAGTTACGGCATGTTCGTCGGGTGCGCATGCCATCGGCGATGGCGCGCGACTGATCACAGAGGACGATGCGGACGTGATGATTGCTGGCGGCACCGAGGCGGCAATTTGTCGAATTGGTGTAGCTGGCTTTGCCGCGGCGCGCGCGTTATCGACCAATTTCAATGAGACGCCCGAGCAGGCATCGCGCCCGTGGGATGTCGACAGGGACGGCTTCGTAATGGGCGAGGGGGCCGGCATCGTCGTGCTTGAGGAGTTGGAGCACGCTAGGCGGCGTGGCGCGCGCATCTATGCTGAGGTAATTGGCTATGGCCTTTCCGGTGACGGCTATCATATGACCTCACCGCCGTCGGATGGGAGCGGCGCCTATCGGGCCATGTCCGCGGCGCTTCAGCGCGCGTCAATGGCGCCGGAGGATATTGACTACGTCAATGCGCACGGCACTTCGACGCCGGTCGGCGACGAGGTCGAGGTGACGGCGGTCAAGAGGCTGTTCGGCGATCAT
>CAZCVU010000126.1:6252-7164 GCA_964501745.1 uncultured Flavobacteriales bacterium
TCCGCGATTGGCCACCTGCTGGGCGCCGCGGGGAGCGTTGAAGCCATTTTCTCCATTAAGGCGATCAACGAAGGTACGGCGCCGCCCACCCTCAATCTCGAGACCCCTTCGCCGGGCTGCGATATCGATCTCGTGGCAAGACAGGCGAAGCAGCGAACCATCCGCAACGCGCTAACCAACTCCTTTGGTTTCGGCGGAACCAATGCTTGCCTGGTATTTGCTGCGGCACCGTAAGATATAGTGTGGCGATGTGGCTTCTGAGATGATGTTTGCCTGATGCGGTCGGCGGTACGCGCTGTCGCGATCATACTCGTCGCCGCCGTGCTGCTTGCCGGCGGCGTTGTTGCTTGGGGCCTTGCGGCACTGCGGGCTGATGGGCCACTGAACGGCTATGCGCGGCTGGTTATTCCGCGTGGCGCAAGCCTTACGCAGGCGGCGTCCCAACTCCGCCAGGCCGGAGTCATCCGGCATCAGAGGATTTTCGTCATCGCCGCCCGGCTTGAAGGCGTGACCATCAAGGCCGGCGAGTTCGAGTTCACCAATCACATGACGGCGCTTGAGGTCATGCGGTGGATTGCCGGGGGCAAGACAGTCGTGCGACGCGTCACCGTGCCCGAGGGGCTGACGAGCCGTGAAGTTGTGCGGTTGCTCGAGAATGCTCCGGGCTTCGCCGGCACGATCTCCAGCCAGCTCGCCGAAGGTTCGCTGCTGCCGGATACCTACCACTACTCGTATGGTGACAAGCGTGACGAAATCGTCCAGCGCATGACTGAGTCGATGGCTCAACTGCTGGCCGAACTTTGGCTCCGACGTGCACCGGGGCTGCCGATAGCCACGCCACAACAGGCGTTGATCCTCGCCTCGATCGTTGAAAAGGAAACCGGCGTTGCGCGGGAGCGCCCGCGCATCGCC
>CAZCVU010000127.1:0-7126 GCA_964501745.1 uncultured Flavobacteriales bacterium
CGGCTACCGCGCCGGCTACGATCGAGCCCAGTGCGAGCACCGCCAGCGGCACAATCATAACTTTCGGGGATTCGTGAACATGGGCCAGTGTCCGCTCATCGCAGCGGGCCTCGCCGTGGAAGGTCATGAATATAAGGCGCCACGAGTAGAACGCCGTCATGAAGGCGGCCGCCAAACCGGCCCAGAACGCAAAGCTACCGGCGCCAGTGCCGGCAGCCCAGGCAGATTCAATGATTGCATCCTTCGAATAAAAGCCGGCCATACCAAAGACGCCGGGAATGCCGATGCCAGCCAGAGCCAGACTACCGATCCACATGTAGACATAGGTGACCGGGATCATCCGCCAAACCCCACCCATCTTTCGCATGTCCTGTTCGTCTGAAAATGCATGGATAACCGAGCCCGCGCCCAAGAACAGCAGCGCCTTGAAAAATCCATGGGTCATCAGGTGAAAGATCGCCGCCGGATAGGCCGATACGCCGGCAGCGAAGAACATGTAGCCAAGCTGCGAACAGGTCGAATAGGCGATCACTCGTTTGATATCGTTTTGCGTCAAGCCGATCGTCGCCGTAACGAAAGCCGTCGCGCCGCCAACGATGGCGACCACGGCAAGCGCAAGATCGGAATACTCAAATAGCGGCGACATGCGACAAACCATGAAGACGCCCGCTGTGACCATCGTCGCCGCATGGATCAGTGCAGAGACCGGGGTCGGACCTTCCATGGCATCTGGTAGCCAGGTGTGAAGGCCGAGTTGCGCCGACTTACCCATCGCACCGACAAACAACAGCAAACAGATCACGGTGAGCGCATGAAACTCACCGCCGAGAAACACCAACCGGGCATCGGCCTGCGACGACGCGGCCGAGAATATCGAATCGAGATGCACGGTTCCGAATAGGAAAAAGACCGCGAAAATTCCCAGTGCAAATCCGAAATCACCGATACGGTTAACGAGGAAAGCCTTGATTGCTGCGGCGTTAGCCGACGGGCGGTCGTACCAGAAACCGATCAGCAGATACGAACACAAGCCGACGCCTTCCCAACCGAAAAACAGTTGGATCAGATTGTCCGCTGTAACCAGCATCAACATGAAGAAGGTGAAGAGGCTGAGATAGGCGAAGAAACGCGGGATCGACCGGTCGTTCGCCATGTAGCCGATCGAGTAGACGTGCACCACTGCAGAGACGACCGTAACGACGATCAGCATCACAGCGGTCAGGGTATCTATCTTCAGCGACCAGGCGAACTCGAAGGCACCGGAGTTGACCCACTGCAGAAGCTCGACGGTACGCGGATTGCCCTGTAGGGCGACATCGTAGAACAGGACGCAGGACAGCAGCGCCGAAATGCACAGCAATGTCGATGATATCCAATAGGCGCCGCGGTCACCGATCACGCGGCCAAAGAAGCCGGCGACAAGCGCACCGATCAACGGCAGGAAAACGGTTGCGGCTTCCATTCGAGCTCAGCCCTTCATCATGCTGACATCTTCGACGGCGATAGAGCCGCGATTGCGGTAGTAGACAACCAGGATGGCGAGGCCAATTGCGGCCTCGGCGGCAGCCACCGTTAACACAAACAGCGCAAAGATCTGGCCGACAAGGTCGTTGAGATGCGTTGAAAAGGCGATCAGGTTGATGTTGACGGCAAGCAGCATGAGTTCAATCGACATCAAGATAATGATGACATTCTTACGGTTCAGGAAGATCCCGAACAGACCCAGCGTGAACAGGATTGCGCCGACCGTCAGGTAGTGTGAGAGGCCGATTTGCAGCATTAGATGCCACTCCCGGACGGCACTTTGACAACCTCGACCGCCGTCTTGGATGGGCGTCCGACCTGGCTGCTGATCTTCTGCCGGCGGACACCTTCACGACGGCGCAAGGTCAGGACGATTGCGCCGACCATGGCAACCAGCAGAATCAGGCCCGCAACCTGGAAGAGATAAGCATAGTCGGTATAGATCAAGCGGCCTAAAGCGTGCGAATTGGAAACCGCATCGATCGCCGGTATCGGCGCTGCAAACGAAGCCTCAGCCGTCGGGGCCACCGCCCAACTCGCGAACACCAGCACCAACTCTGTCAGTAAGATTAAACCTACGAGCGCACCAATCGGTAAATATTGAAGTATCCCATGGCGCAATGTGACGAAGTTGATATCCAGCATCATTACGACGAAGAGGAAAAGGACGGCCACGGCACCGACATAGACAATGACCAGAATCATCGCCAGAAACTCCGCTCCCATCAGCACGAAAAGGCCAGCCGAACTAAAGAAGGCGAGGATCAGGAAGAGTACTGAGTGAACCGGATTGCGGGCCGAAATCACCATCACGCCGGCGGCAACTGCGACGGCGGCAAACAGATAAAATGCGAGGGCCTGGATAATCATGAATAGTCGTGCTGCCCAGTTGCAAATATGCCACTCCGACCGCGACAAAAACCTGGCGCAGATGCCGGCAACCGCATCGGGATTGAAGATCTATCGATAGGGTGCATCCAGTGCTAGTGCGGTGGCGATTTCTGCTTCCCACCGCTCTCCATTCTCAAGCAATTTTTCCTTGTTGTAGAACAATTCCTCGTGGCTCTCGGTGGCGAACTCAAAATTCGGACCTTCGACAATCGCATCAACCGGACAGGCCTCTTCGCAAAAGCCGCAATAGATGCATTTTGTCATGTCGATGTCATAGCGCGTTGTGCGCCGGCTGCCGTCTTCGCGCGGTTCCGCCTCGATCGTAATGGCTTGGGCCGGACAAACCGCCTCGCACAGCTTGCAGGCGATGCACCGTTCTTCGCCGTTGGGGTAGCGCCGGAGGGCATGCTCGCCTCTGAAACGTGGTGATAGCGGACCCTTTTCGTAGGGGTAATTGACGGTGACTTTTGCCCTGAACATGTAACGAAACGTTAGAGATAGCCCCGAGAAGAGCTCGGTCAGCAGGAAGGCGCGTGCGGTTCGGTCGAGAAATGCCATGTGCTCCAGTCCTCGACTAAGCGCCTGGAACCAAATCAAAGGCGACGAGCACGCCGGCGGTCAAGACCACCCAAAGCAGCGAGAACGGCAGAAATATCTTCCATCCCAGCCGCATCAGCTGATCGTAACGATAGCGTGGAAAAGTGCCTCGCACCCAAGTGAAGAAGAACAGAACAAACGCCACCTTTAGCGCAAACCAGATTGGACCCGGCAGCCAGGTGAAGGGCGCGACGTCAAACGGCGGCAGCCAGCCGCCGAGAAACAGGATCGCGGCCATCGCGCTCATCAGGATCATGTTCGCGTATTCACCGAGGTAGAACATGGCAAAGACCATTGCCGAGTATTCGACCTGATAGCCGGCCACAATCTCGGCCTCGGCCTCGGGCAGATCGAATGGCGCGCGGTTGGTTTCGGCAAGCCCTGAAACGAAGAAGATTACGAACATCGGCAGCAGCGGTATGCAGAACCAGATCCGCTCCTGCGCAGTGACGATATCGGACAAGTTGAGCGAGCCGACCAGCAACAGCACAGTGATGATAACGAAGCCGATCGAAATCTCATAGGACACCATCTGCGCCGCAGAGCGAAGCGCCCCGAGGAAGGCGTATTTCGAGTTGGAGGCCCAGCCCGCCATGATGATGCCATAGATGCCGAGCGAGGAGATGGCGAACAGATAGAGAATACCGACATTGATATCCGCCAGGACCAACCCCGCACTGAACGGAATGACCGCCCAAGCGACCAAGCTCAGAACGAATGTGACGACCGGAGCAATGACAAAGATGACCGGATTGGCGCCGGACGGAACGATGGTTTCCTTGAGCATCAGTTTGAGCCCGTCGGCCATCGGCTGCAGCAGGCCGAAGGGCCCCACCACGTTGGGGCCCCTCCGCAACTGCATGGAGGCCCACAACTTGCGCTCGACATAGGTAAGGTAGGCTACGGAAATCAGCACCAGGGTGACAATCACGAGTATATAGATCGCGATTTGCACTGTCGGCCAGGCATAAACGGTCCAGAACTCAGCCATCGGTGCCCGTCGCCTCTCTGGAACCCGTCACGAAGGCTGCCGTACACATCGCCATGGTCTCGGAGGCCCGGCTGATCGAATCCGTCATATAGAAATTCGCGATCGACGATGCGAACGTCTGTTCGCTCAATTTGCCGGCGGCACCAAAGTTCCCCCACTCCTGCGGTTCAACGGCATCGGTTACGGAGAAGATCGGATGCGCCTTCCGCATCGCATGACGCAACTCTTGCAGATCGTTGTAGCCGAGGCGCTTGCCCAGTACCCCGGAGATGGCGCGAACAATCGCCCAATCCTCACGCGCGTCGCCTGGCGGGAAGACGGCTCGGCGGCCAGTCTGCACACGGCCTTCCGTGTTCACATAGGTGCCGTTTTTCTCTGTATACGCAGCGCCCGGAAGCACTACATCCGCACGATGCGCGCCGGCGTCGCCGTGGTGACCCTGGTAGACCACGAAGGCGTCACCCAGACTCGACATGTCGACCTCGTCTGCCCCGAGAAGATAGACCACTTTGATTGTGCCGTTTACGGCGCCTGCAAGAATTCCAGCGGTATCCAGCCCGCCCTCGCCCGGCACGAATCCAAGATCAAGCGCGCCAACGCGAGCGGCGCTCGTATGCAGCATGTTAAAGCCGTTCCAGTCCTCACGAACGAGGCCTGATTCCTCGGCAATCTGGCGAGCCATCGCAAGGACTGCCGCGCCATCTGGCCGCGCGATAGCCCCTTGGCCGAGGATCAGCATAGGTCGCTTCGCCTGCCGCAGGACCTTGGCAAAGGAGTGACTGCCCTCAACGATTGTCTGCAGTGTCTGCGGACCGCCGCCAAGAACCTCCGTCTCATAGGTAAGATCCACTGCCGGGCCAATCTGGCCCACCTTCAAATTGCCGGTGAGCCATCGTTTGCGCAGACGGGCATTGACAAGCGGCGCTTCCCACCTCGGATTTGAGCCAATCAGCAGACAGGCATCGGCCTCCTCGATACCGGCTATCGTCGTATTGAACAGATACCCTGCGCGCACGCCAGGATCGATCGCCGCGCCATCTTGTCGGCAATCGAGGTTGGCCGATCCCAACGCCTGCATCAGTTGCTTCAGGGCAAACATGGATTCGGCATCGCAAAGATCACCGGCCAGCGCGGCGATCGTTCCTCCGTCCAAACCCTTGACCTGTTTGGCGATGGCGGAGAACGCATCGTCCCATGCCACCTCTTCCAATTGACCGCTGGAATTCCGCAGGAATGGCCGGTCGAGGCGCTGCCGGCGCAAGCCATCACAGGCATAGCGTGCCTTATCGGATATCCATTCTTCGTTGATGTCCTCGTGCAGTCGCGGCAGGACACGCAGGACGTCGCGGCCTTTGGCATCGACCCGGATATTGCTGCCAACGGCATCCATGACATCAATCGACTCGGTCTTTCTGAGTTCCCACGAACGCGCTGTGAAGGCGTAGGGTTTTGAGGTCAGGGCGCCGACCGGACAAAGATCGATGACGTTCCCCGACAGTTCGGAATCGAGCGACTTCTGCAAATATGTGGTGATTTCCACATCCTCGCTGCGGCCCAACAGGCCGAGATCGTCGACACCGGCGATTTCCGAGACAAAACGCATGCAGCGCGTGCAATGGATACAACGCGTCATAATCGTCTTGACGAGCGGTCCCATGTTCTTGTCGCTGACGGCACGCTTGTTTTCCTGGTAGCGGCTACCCTCAAAGCCATACCCCATGGCCTGGTCCTGAAGGTCGCATTCGCCGCCCTGGTCGCAAATCGGGCAGTCCAACGGATGGTTGATAAGAAGAAACTCCATGACGCCCCGCCGAGCCTCGCGCACCAACTCGCTGTCAGTGCGAATCACCATCCCATCACCGGCTGGCATCGCGCAGGACGCGATCGGCTTGGGTGATTTCTCCATCTCCACCAAGCACATGCGGCAATTGCCGGCGATCGAAAGCCGTTCGTGGTAGCAGAAGCGTGGGATCTCGGTGCCGGCCGCTTCGCATGCCTGTAGAACCGTGGCGCCCGCCGGAACTTCGACCTCTTGGCCGTCGATGGTTAGTTTCGGCATCGATTTACTCCGCGGCCGCCCTGGCCGGATCGTCGACGCCAATGCCCTTGCGTTCGAGAATTTGCCGCTCGACATCCGGTCGGAAATGACGCATCAGACCTTGAATCGGCCACGCTGCGGCATCGCCGTGAGCACAAATGGTATGACCTTCGATGTGCCCCGCCACGTCGAGCAGCAGGTCGATTTCATCCACCGACGCATCGCCGTGTGCGATGCGCTCCATCATTCGCCACATCCAGCCCGTACCCTCGCGGCAAGGCGTACACTGGCCGCAACTTTCATGCATGTAGAAGCGGGAAAGCCGGGCAACGGCTCCAACCAGGTCGGTGGATTTGTCCATCACGATGACGGCTGCCGTTCCGAGGCCAGAGTTCACCGCGGCAAGCGCGTCGAAGTCCATCAGCACGTCGTCACAGATAGATCTTGGGATCATTGGCGTCGAGGAGCCGCCCGGGATCACCGCTAGCAGATTGTCCCAGCCGCCACTGACACCACCGGCATAACGTTCGATCAACTCTTTCAGCGGGATCGACATCGATTCTTCGACGTTGCACGGCCTGTTTACATGACCGGAAATACAGAACACCTTGGTGCCCGAGTTCCGTTCACGACCGAAACCGGCGAACCAGCTGGCGCCCCGGCGCAGGATCGCTGGGACGACGGCAATACTCTCAACGTTATTGACGGTTGTCGGACACCCCCAAAGGCCGAATTGAGCCGGGAATGGCGGCTTCATGCGCGGCTGGCCCTTTTTACCCTCTAGACTCTCGAGAAGCGCACTCTCCTCGCCGCAGATGTACGATCCGGCACCGCGATGAACGTAAAGATCAAATTTCCAGCCCGAGCCACAGGCATCCTGTCCGATGAGACCCGCATCGTAAGCCTCGGCGATGGCGGCCTCGAGCCTGTTGGCCTCGTCATGGAACTCGCCGCGGATATAGATGTAACAGGTGTGCGCGCCGATCGCGAAGCTAGCCAGCAGACTGCCCTCAATCAGCTTGTGCGGATCATGACGCATCATGTCCCGGTCCTTACAGGTACCGGGCTCGCCCTCGTCGGCGTTA
>CAZCVU010000128.1:0-7113 GCA_964501745.1 uncultured Flavobacteriales bacterium
TGTCATGAAGGAATTGAGAACTTCACCGATGGCCCGATGCACGACACCATCGTCGACATTGGCAAGGAGCACGGCGATCCCGGGGGCTGCGTCGTCTGCCATGGCGGTACGCCGAAGGCGACCTCGAAGAAGGCCGCCCACAAAGGCGCGCCGAAGGAGCTGAGCGAGGCTGACGGCCCGAACATGTTCTATCCCGATCCCGGCTCGATCTTCGTCGGTGAGCGAACCTGCGGGCAGTGCCACCAGGGCTATGCGGCGCGGCTGATGAAATCGCTGATGAATACCGAGGCGGGCAAGCTTCAGGGTAATCTCTGGTCCTGGGGCGTTCAGCGGGATCATAAGGTGGTCTGGGGCAACTATGCCCTGAAGGATACGGACGGCCCCGTCCCCGCGGTCGGTACTCCCGCCTACAAGCGATACATGACGGCCTTCGCCAAGGCGCATCCGGACCAGATGCCGACCGAGATGAAGCAGGTGCCAAAGGTCGACGTGGACCAGATCCCGAAGCATCCCAACCTTGCCGGCATCACATACTCCCGCCAGCAGTGCCAGCGTTGTCACGTCGGCGTCTCGGGCCGCGAGAAGCGGGGTGACTTTCGCGGCACCGGGTGCTCCTCCTGCCACGTGCCCTATTCCAACGAAGGGTTCTACGAAGGTGGCGACCCGACGATCCACAAGGAGCAGCCCGGCCATCTCCTGGTTCACCGCATGCAGGCGACCCGCAAGAGCAAGGTCAAAGTAGGCGACATCGAATATTCCGGCATCCCGTCCGAGACCTACAACTCCTGTCACAACCGAGGCAAACGGATCGGCGTCAGCTACCAGGGCATCATGGAGTTCCCCTATGGCAGCCCCTATGACGCCAAGGGCAAGAAGCAGCCGAAGCTGCACACCAAGAAATATCTTTTCATCAAGGACGACCTGCACCATCAGGTCCAGAGCCGCGCCGGCAATCCGCTGGGCGGCCTGCTCTGCCAGGACTGCCATACCTCGATCGACATGCATGGCGATGGCAATCTCTTCGGCACCACGCTGGCGCAGGTCGAGATCGAGTGCGAGGACTGCCACGGTACCGTACAGAAGTTTCCATGGGAGCTGCCGCTGGGACATGGCGAGGAACATGCGCGTGCGATCTCCGAGAAACCGCGCGGCCTGACGGACGAGTTGCCAGACTTCATGGCCTTCGCAACCCAGTACGAGGCCGAGGAGGGCTATCTCCTGACCGCCCGGGGCAACCCTTTTGGCAATGTCGTCAAAAAGGGCAAACGGGTGATTTTGCATTCAGCGACGGGACTCGATTTCGAGGTGCCGGTGCTAAAGCAGTTGCGCCTCGACAGCGCCTGGAAATCGCCGCAGGCGATGGTCGCGATGTCGGCCGTGGGCAAGCACATGGAGACGATGGAGTGCTACGCCTGTCACGCCGATTGGGCGCCGCAGTGTTACGGCTGCCACATCACGGTCGACTACTCCAAGGGCAAGACCGACATCGACTGGATCAAGACCGCCAACGCCCGCGGTCGCAACGGACTCTCCGCCGACTATCCGCTCGGCACCAACGGCCTGAAAAGCGCGGGCAAGGTATTCGAGACGCGCTCATACCTTAGATGGGAGACGCCCGTTCTTGGGATCAATGGCGAGGGGCGCGTGAGCCCGATGATGCCGGGCTGTCAGGTGATTACCACCGTTATCGACAAGACCGGCAAGACGGTCGTCAAGAACAAGATCTGGATGACGCCCGAAGGCAAGGGCCTCGACCATGCGGCGGTTCAGCCGCATACCGCGGGCCGCAAGGCGCGCGATTGCGAGAGTTGCCACAACAACCCGAAGAGCCTCGGCTACGGCATCGAGGACGGGAGGTTCCTGCAGGGCTACGACCGCAACCTGGTGGTCGATCTCGAGACCTATCTAGGGCAGACGATTCCGAAGAAGCACAAGGTCCAGTCCCAGGCGATCCCCGGCCTTGACCACGACCTCTCGCAGATCGTCAGCCGCGACGGCAAGCAGCTCGTCACCGTCGGCTCGCACTGGCCGCTGACTAGCCCGCTGCCGCAGTCGACGCGTGAGAAGATGGAGCGGACGGGCCTCTGCATGGGTTGCCACCAGAACATGTTGGACAAGGATCTCTGGTCGAGAATCAACTCGCCCGCCTTCGTCGGCAATGAACAGCACCGAGCTGTAATGGATAAGGCGATCCAGGCATACGGGCGCGAGCGTAAGTAGGGGGTCGGCGAGGAGGATCAAAAATGCCACGACGCGCATCTCTCATCGGAGCCGCTGCCGCAATGGCAATCGCCCTATCCGGTACCGGCACGCTGGCCGACGATTACAAGGTCCGCGACCTGCTGGAGCCTTGCGTTGAAGGGGATAACGATTCGCGGGGCGGCGCTGTCCTGGAGATGGAATGCGAGCAATACATCACCGGGTTCACCGATCTCTACATCCGTGCCGGTTTGGCGAAAAAGGACAAGATTTGCTTGCCGCCCGAAGGCAATCGGGCCGACGAGATTCGTTGGGCCTTCATGCGTTGGGCGCACGAGAATTTCGGTAAACGCGACATCCCCGCGGTTGACGGCCTGCTCGCGACATTGAAGTGGAAGTTCAAGTGTAAATAGGCAAGAAGATCCCGACGAGGCATTCAAGGGGAACAGCGTATCTCGCCGAATGGCCGCTTCGGGTCAATTTCGGCCATTCTTGACCATCAGAAACTTCGTCCGCTTTGCCTCAACCTTCGGACATCAATATAGCGCCTATCGAAAATCGAGGAATCGACGGCAGCTTTTCCCTCAAGACCGGACCTAAACCCGCTATGGCGATTTCTTCCGGGTGTAGCCAAAGGCCGGCATTCGCGAGTTGGAAATTCTTCACCACCAACCCCTACTTCATTTCATCGAATTCGATGGGTAGGGGTGTCGGAAGGCAATCGGAATAAGCGCCTTTCGGCCGTGCTGATGGCCGACATCGCGGGCTATACTAAGCTCGTTGAGCGGGACACCCACCCGGCCCTGGATGCCCATCGTCGGCGCTTGATTGCTACCAGCACGAAGGATGTCGGCTTGTGGTCCGAAACGGGAAGTTTGGCGAAACAGCCAACTCTTCCGAAGAGTGCCAACTTCCAGCATTCATCGGAACACAAACCCTTCGAAGCCGCTCGCCTCACAGTTCCGTAAATGGTCCCGATAGTCATCGCTGTTCGGATAGTTGAGAAGCTGACGATGCTTGCCGGGGATGTTGGCGCCCATATACCAGGAATCGGTCCGACCAAATAGGGTGCTGTCGGCCAATTCGGCGAGGTGGGCCGTCCAGGCGTTCCCCATCTCGGCGGTCGTCTCGACCAAGCTTTGGCCGCGGGCGCGCATTCGCTTGAGTAGACGGATCACCCAGTCTCCCTGAATCTCGGCGCAGGTCGGCCCGTTGCAAAATGCTGTGGCGCTCTGGGGTCCGTAGAGCATCAGCATGTTCGGAAAACCGGGAACTGCGATACCGAGATGAGTGTCGACGCCATCGGACCAGGCCCCGGCCAGTGAGTTATTGTCGCGGCCGCGGATGTCGATCGCGGTAAGCCCGCCCGTGTTGGCATCGAAGCCGGTGGCCAGCACCAGCACATCGAGTTCGAACATGGCTTCGCTCGTGCGCACTCCACTCGGTACGATGCTCTCGATCGGTGTCGATCGCAGATCGACCAGCTCCACGTTGGGCAGATTGAAACACTCGTAATAATCCTGTTCGAGAGAAGGGCGCTTTGTGCCGAACGGATAAGGCGGTTCGATCGGCGCCAACAGATCGGCGACGGCCGGATCGTCGATCCGAGCGCGCGTCTTATCGCGCCAGAAATCATAGGCGGCCCGATTGGCGGCTTCGTCGAGCAGGACATCGCTGAAAGTGCCAACCCAGAAATGGAAGCCGCCCTTCCGCCAAGCCGTCTCGAAGACCTCCTCTCGCGCCTCATCGGTCGCTTCGAAAACCCCGATATCCAGTCGGATGATGTCGCAAAAGTTACCCGGCGGAGAATTTCGCCGTTCGAACATCTCCGGATAGTCCCCCTTTTCGGCCGCTTGCGCCGCGGGGTCGAGCTGTCGCTGCTGCATGGGCAGCGCGGTGACCGGCGTACGCTGGAAGACGACGAGACGCTCGGCCTGATGCGCTGCCTCTTGGACGACCTGCACGCCGCTGGCGCCGGTTCCGATAATGCCGACCCGGCGGCCAGCAAAGTCGACGCCTTCTTCGGGCCACATAGCGGTATGGTGGCAGGTCCTGGCAAAGCTGGCGAGACCGGGGAGTTCGGGAGTGTACGGCTTGGCGCCGAACCCTGTGCACATGAATAGAAAGGAAGATACGTAGCTGCGCCCAGTATGGGCGGTTATCGTCCAGTTGCCATCGCCGCCGAAGTGGCATGTTTCGATCCGAGTTTCCAGATCGATGTCGCGGCCCAGGTCAAGGGCCTGGTCGACGTGCTCGAAGTAGCGAACCAGTTCGTCGCGACCGGGAAAACGTTCGGTCCAAACCCAGTCGCGCCAGCACGCCTCTAAGGAGTACTCGTAGTTCGGCACATGAGAGTCGACCCGGGCGCCGGGATAGCGGTTGGCCTGCCAAACTCCGCCAAGCCCTGATTGCGCCTCAAGAAGCCGGACCGAGAAGCCCTCGTTACGGAGATGATAGAGCAAATAGAGGCCGCTGAACCCGGCACCGACGATCACGACATCGAACTTCTCCATTCCGCTCTCCTACGATTTCCCATGGCATTCTGCAACGCGCTGCAAGATCAGGAATACCATAACTTGGTAGCGCCGCCCGCCGGCTCTGCAGTTGTTGAACGCCTGGTTGTCGTCGCCAATGTCCGGATTGGGCCGGGTGCCGCCATTTTCGACCGCGAAATATTTCCTCCTCTTTCCACCAGATTCCGGACATGGCGATCTGGTTGGCTGGGGACAATTCGCCACAAAATCAACACATCGTCACTCCGTTACCCCAAAGTAATAAGTCGGCTATCATCGACCTTCGAAGGCAAAGACCTTTAACGCCGCTGACCTTTAGTGCGAAGTCCGGCGCAGACTTATGATATGCCGTTTGAACTTCGCCCGGGTTTTGTTCAATGCGTAAGGGCAAAGATTTCCTGTGGTTCGCTCACCCCCCTCAATGAGTGTGTGCCGAGCGACCTCATTTCTCCCGGAAAGCACCGTGGGAACGCGGACGAAATTAGAATTGGCTCTCCCACTTCCTTGCACATTCCTTCCAGGCGCGCGGCTTCATTGGCCGCCTTTCCGATGACCGTGAATTCAAGACGCCGTGGAACACCGATGTTGCCGTACATAACGTCGCCCACGTGCAGAGCCAGTCCGAAGCGGATAGGGGTGTCGCCTACTTCTTGACGCCGTTTGTTGAGCGCGCCAATCCGCTGCCGCGCATCCCTGGCGGCGTCAATGGCACGTCTGCACGCGCCTTCCGATGGCGTGCAGGCCTCTTCGAGAATCTTGGACGTGTCACCGATGGGGAAAATCGCCAGCGCAGCGTCGCCGATGAATCGCAATACCTCTCCACCGTGATCCAGGACCGCCCCCGCCATGCAATCGAAATAGTCGTTAAGGACTCCGAGAAAGGAGTCCAACGACAGCGTTTCCGCCAAGTGAGTCGAGTCACGCAGGTCGCAATACCAGATCACGGCGTGGATCTCTTCACCGTCCCCCCGATTCACCATCCCGTCCAGAACCATGTCGCCGGTATGTTTGCCGAGATAAGTTTCCAACAACGTCCTGGCGGTGCGGCGGCTCGAGTGATTTTCCAGCAATAGGGAAAGCACGGGCAACATGTCGTAAATTCGAGTCAGCTGGTCGTCCAAAAATCCGCCTTGGCGGTCGGATGCGATTGTAATGGCGTTGATCTTGCCGTCGGTGAAGGTCAACGGCATGGCGACGTAATCGGTGGCTCCTTCCGCCAAAAGTTCCCGCAGTATGGGATAGTCGAGCCGGGGATCGGAAGTATCCAACCGACGTCGAATAACCTGCACATCGCCGTCAATTATCGCCGACATAGGACTATCGAGATATTGCGATTTCCGGAGGATTCCGTGCGGTGGAAGTTGCTCGGTGACGGTTCCTCTATCCCGGCGCCATTCGTACCGAAGACCCATGACCTGCGGATGCAGGCTGCGGATCAAAATCAGCAACCGAAAAACCGGGAACCCTTCATCGACAAGACGAGCACTCAACCGTTCGATCAGCTCCTTGACCGTCGGAATTTTCGCGCCCTCGGCCAACAGCCATTCGGAAATGTGACCGGCCGAAGAACAAGCGGCGACGGGGCTGGATTGCGAATGTGTCATTCACGAAGCGTCATGATCAGGGGTAACGCTCAATTGGTCTCCGTCTCGAAATCCTTGCCGAGCAGTTCGCGCGACTTCTTGCGGATCGCGCTCTCGGCGCCGCGGTTTACCATCAGACCGACCCTTACTGCCGCCGCGACCTCTTCCCGTGAGATCTTGAGCTCGTCGCACCGAGCCAAATGATAATCCATGCACGGATGGCAGTTGGCAGCGGCGGCGGCACCCATGGCGACCAACTCTTTGGTCTGTTCATCCATCTTCCGGTTCCTCGCGGTCTGACATTCCGTCGGGTGCGGGATCGAAGAACGGTATGAAAACCGACGCGGGTCGGCATTGATCGAGATCAGTACAGATCGGTCGTGGACGTAGGATGGGCCAATAGCCGAATTGGGTCGGTAGCAGGGATTTCCGTCCGCTTTCGTCCGGCTTTCGGGCATGATTCACGGCGTTTTCAAGAGCGGAAGAGCCGACAGCTGCTTGGCTTTCAGCTCCGGACGTAAAATCGGATCGCGGTTTTCCTCCCGGTCCGGCCATTGCCGACCAGGCCGCCGCCTGATTTACAATGCCAGTATAGGGTATAGACAGGGCTATTTTTTACGTTGTCGGTGCTCGGTTAAGCATCCGCGCCGCGCCTTCAGTCCGCCGCCTCAACCTTGTCCTGCGTCTTCGTTTCGAAATCTCCGGCGTCGTGGCGTTCGCGGAGCTGTTCGTGCGGTTCGCCGCGGAGACGATTGACCATGCGGCCGCGCTTGACCGGCTCGCGGGCATGGATTTCCTCCGCCCAGCGCAGCACATTG
>CAZCVU010000129.1:0-2051 GCA_964501745.1 uncultured Flavobacteriales bacterium
ATCGGGTCAGAAGACTTACAACCCCAGGAATTGCCGGAAGGTAATGGCGAGGATCCCTACTACCGCGAGGCGCCGCGTCGATTCTCGAACACCGACGTAGAAACCGTAGCCAGCATATTTGAAAACGAGAGTTGGGTTTCCGTGCAACAAGGTTGGATCCCGAACTCCTTCGAAGGGTTCGAAGATCGCCGCTACTCGTTTGTTCATATAGACGTCGATCTCTATCAATCTACGATGGATTGCTTAGACTATTTTACGCCGCGGATGAACGAGGGTGGCATCATCCTTTGTGACGATTATCTATCGCTCCGATTTCCGGGCGCGCGAACGGCCTGGGATTTTTTCTGTCGCGAGAACGAGATTCACTTCGTGACGCTCGATAATTATCAGTCGGCCGTATTCTTCTGACCTAGTCCGTGCTGGCCAATTCAGCGACATAACCAAAGCAGGAAATCATGTATTCAACCGCCCTGGTGTATACGGAACTGGAGGCACATACGCTTTTCACATCAGGCGTGGAGTTTTCATCGGCGATTGCTTTGACGCCACAGGCGCGTGCAGCGTTGCTGGCCAGCGGATTTCGCGGCGAGATAACACAGCCGCTCGACTATTTTAGCGACGCAGCCTTTGCGCAGGCCATGCGGGATTACCGAGCGTACTACTTAGAAATCGATCAACGCATAGCCGAAGACGATTTGCTATCGGATGCCGCGCGAATGCTCATTCACTACGGAATGCGGAGTGTCTGGATCAGCGCTCATCGCCTGGCGAGTTTCGTTAGCGGCGAGAGGCAGTGGCTGATTCCAACGCGAGATGGTTTTGTGCATCAGACTACCGATGACCTGGATGCCCAGCGGTTGGTCTTCAACGTGTTTTTCGGTTACTTGAAGATCAACTGGATCGGCTATCATCGATACCATCCGCCACCGTGCAGCTGGCTTTTCCGTTTCATACGGAACCTGTTATGCCGACTCTCGCCTCGACTAGATAACCCAGTACACACAACACGGTCGGAACATCCTTACGGGATGGAAGAGGATCTGTTGAGCGCCGGCGCGACCTTTGTTCACACCGTGCCGGTACATAGGGGGTGGCGCGAATATCTTGTGCTGCTGCGGGAGACGGTTCGGCGCTTCCGTGGAGCACCATTGATTCAGGTTCGAACGCTTTCCGAGCCCGATGATCGGGTCCGCGCGCGCGTGTTGGAAATTTTGGAAGCGAGCGAAAGAAAAATTCTCGGCCCAGCACTATCCACCGTGGCAAATGACCTCAGCGAGCAAATTATGCTGGTCGAAGGACTCAAGGTGGATACGGATTTGGCTTTGAAAATTGACGGAGCGTCCCGCTACTTCGGTTACGAGGTTGCTGACGGATATACGGCTCATTTAGCGGACAGGGTGAAGGCGAGAGGCGGCATTGTTGTCATTATGAACCACAACACGCACAGCAATTCGCCCGGAGAGATCGGCCAGCTTGCCGTCGATGAGATGGCTCGGACAATGCATCCGCCGTACTTGGTTGACTTCGCGTTCGTGTGGACCCCAGAGGCCCTGACTACAGTGCAGCGTGCGTGTCGAGATTCAGCAGATGGCTGCACGGTGGGGCCCGTCTACCGTACGCCGACACTCCTGAACAAGGAACGTGTGGCGAAGCGAACGGAAAACCGTGCGAAGTTTGTGATTCTGTATGCGAGTAATGGTCATCGCTGGATGCGTGGATTTTCTTGGATTTTCGAATTCACAGATGAATTCTTTCGTACATCAGAAATCGTCTTGCAAGAATGCGCGAAGCTGCCAGACACGGAGATTATCGCCCGGATGAAATTTCGCGCCGAGGTGAACCGGTCGCTGTTCGAAGGGATCATTGCCGAGGCGGGAAACGTAAAGCTGAGCGCTCGTTCGGAGCTTCCGTTTCGGGAGGACCTAATTCACGCCGATCTTCTGATCAGTTTTAGCTCGACGACGATATACGAGGCACTCGCATCTCGCATACCCGTCCTACTCTGGAGCAGTACCGACCGGTATCTGAGGCTCCCGTGTTTGCGCCAAATA
>CAZCVU010000129.1:2061-7112 GCA_964501745.1 uncultured Flavobacteriales bacterium
CCCGAACTAACCGCGCCGCAGTCTATACAGTCGACAAGCCGGAGGAGATTGCACCGATGATCGAAGCCATAAGGATGGCGCATTCAGACCAGCCGCTAACTGATGAGGAAGTTGCGCCGTTTTTGTTTGCAGAAGAGCTTGCCGACCGTCGCGCCGACCTCGCGGCGAGTATCTTGTCGGGTCGATTCGAGATGGAAAGTTATTGCGCGGAAACGAATCATTGTTTGCCGTTGTCAAATAGCGAAGTCGTCACACGGCAGACACATTCGGTCAGATTGAGTGAAGACGCTTCATAGAACTAGCTTCACGTCACGTCGCAATGCCTTCCAACTGTGTCTCCCAACAACGAATTTTCATGACGTCTATACCTGAGAATCCGAAACGGCCAAATGTGTTGCTGCTGATTATCGATGCGCTTCGCCTGGATGTGTTCGAACACGAGGAAATGGCAAAACACTGTTGGCCGAACTTGTGGCGCCTGGCGCAGCGTGGCCACCTCGTTAAAGCTATGGCGAATGCTCCAGCGACACAGTTTGTTTGTCCGTCCATATTCTCTATGCGCTACCCGCTCGATGAAGGCGGCTACAACTACGGCGTACTTACGCGAGAAAGGTGTCTTGCAGAGGAGTTCAAGGACGCGGGATATGTAACGGAGATGCACTCGTTATGCGCCCAGCTCGGCGTTTCGAACGGATATCAGCGCGGCTTCGACACTGTCTACGGAACAATCGACTACAGATTTGTCATCATGTATTTCGGACAGAATATTCTGCGCAATCGGATTGCTGCTTACGAAGACGGTCGCTTATCGAAAGACGAATTGATTCAGTTTTTTTCTGGCGAGTACAAATCGCTGATGCAGGGAATTTTGGACGACTACCAAATAAGGAAAATCAATAAAAGCGAAATAATTCTAAGAATAAGCAACTATTTTATCCACAATAATGTCCGGAAAGAGATAGATCTTATCGAAAAATCGCCAGGACTGGTCATCAGTAGGATTAGAAAACTGTGGCCACTATACTACACAGCTTTCCTGGGCCGCCGTGACATCAGCCACATCAAGAGATTCCTGGCAAAATCTTGCATCGGATTGCCGTATTCTCTTCAGCAGTTCGCCAATAATAAATTGGGCTGGGGGGTGCAGTATAAATATGGAAGATGCACGTTGGCTATCGACGGCATTCGGGCCCTGCTGAAGTCACTGGTTACCACACCCGCACCGTGGTTCGCGTATGTCCATTGGATGGATGTCCATGACTGCGCTTACTTGAACAGATTTCTTCACAAAGTTTTCCGGCTTCGATATTGGCACAAGTGGCGCCGCTTCAAGGCACGTTCGCTTACGCGCAGGTACTTCGCCTACGATTCTGCTGTGATGGACTTGGACCGGTATGTCGGTCGGATCGTTCGCCATTTAGACAGGACGAATCAGTCGAGCGATACCGTACTGGTCGTTACGAGTGACCATGCACGGCGCAAGGCCGGCTGGTCGAAACGACCAAGGAAAAAACTCGGACTCCGACTGAACTGGGAGGATCTATCGATCCCAATTATTATTGACGGTCCGATACCCGACGTGCCGGCCGGGGTAGGCTTGCTGGATTCGATGTCGATCGGGACAAGTTGTCTTGAGGCTGTGGGTTTAACACCACCCGAAGGTAGCCGGTCGAAATCGATTTTTTCCAGCGGCAATCCTGTCACTATTGCCGAATCCGCCGGACGAGGGTTCTGCGATGTAAAAAACGACGATCTACACTTCGCAATTGCCACTGACCGGCACAAACTGCTCGTAACGCTGGCGGGCAATGAGAAGTTTTTCTTGACGGAACTTTACGATTTGGATGTCGATCCTGAGGAGAACTCGAACGTCGTTTGCCAAGAGGCCATGAAGCCTACGATCAGAAAACTGTTGTCTCATCTCTGGAGGGAAAGAGGCGAGATCATGAAGTTGCGTGAATTGGATCAAATAAAGTTGGACGAGTATTTAGTTTGGCAGATCCCGGACACTCAATAGCGCACAAAGCGGAAGGCTCGGGCAGGCAACGCTTAGGTATTCCAACAGCGACGGTTGCCGGCTCCGCCGCCGGTTGGACATGGAAATCGGGATAATGTCCGGTGTGAAATTTTTTCTGCTCCGACAGTGCGAATTGGAAGCGACTTGGGACAGAAATTGACTCGTCGGACCATCGTCATCGTTCAGGCTCGTGTCAGCTCGACTCGACTACCCGGCAAGGTGCTCAAGAAACTCGCGGGTAGATCGATTCTTCATCACGTACTATCTCGATGCCAGCAAATTTCATTCGCGGATAGTGTGCTGTGCGCCACAACCGAATTGCCTTCAGACGACGCTGTCGTGCAGCTCGTGGAAGAGATGGGCATCGACGTTTTTCGTGGCTCGGAGCGCGATGTGCTAGCGCGATATCATGACGCAGCGTGCAGCACTCACGCCGAGATAATCATGCGGGTCACGAGCGATTGCCCGCTAATCGACCCGGCGCTGTGCGACGCTGTTCTGCAATTGCAGCGATCAGAAAAAGCCGAGTACGCGACAAACAACATGCCGCCCACCTGGCCGCATGGTTTGGACTGCGAAGCGTTCACAATGGAGGCTTTGGAGGCAGCGCACCTCAATGCGATGGAGCCACATGATCGCGAACATGTAACGCCGTGGATTAGACGCGCAGAACAGTTTCGGCGCGTCAATCTTCCCCGAACGGGCCGGTCGCGATACGATCTGCGCTGGTCGCTCGACTATCCGGAAGACTTAACTTTCTTCGAGGCTTTCTTCGATCGATTTCCAGATTTCGGCCACATTCCGGACACCGAAACTCTAATCGCCCTGATGGACGCCCACCCGGAGATCGGTGAGATCAACCGCGGGCGGGCAATTACGGCTTGAAGATGCCGCAGATCGAACAGCGGCGCGATGCTTTCCTTGCCGTCCTGCGGGCCGACGGTTCAACTAGCATCGGACTTGGACACCTAATACGCTCGCTCACATTATTACAGGAGTTTCATCGACGGGGATGGCGGGTCCTTTTAGCGACCCGTTGTGAATATCCGAACGGAATATTCGATATCCATCCGATACGGGAACTGTTGACAGGTACGGAAGTCATTCCCGTTTCTGGAAACGGTGATTTAACCCAGGCGGAATTGTCGAGTGCAACCGGCGAGGCGACCGCGGACCTGCTTATCGTGGATCACTATGAACTAGATCGCGAGTTTGAGTCTGGGTTCGCCGACACGGTCAACCTAAGGCTGGTTATCGATGATCTAGCCGATCGTCCACATGATTGTGAAATTCTCGTTGATTCCGCCCCGGGCCGAAACATTGATGACTACCAAGGATCGGTGGGGCCCGACTGCCAAATCTTGTTGGGCGGTCAATTTTCGATCTTGCGGCCCCAATTTGCGGCAAACAGGGCTCGCTCCTTGGCGCGCCGCCGCTCTGATATCAACAAGATCTTGGTTGCTCCGGGTGCAACGGATACCTCGAATATTGCGGTTCCAATCTTGCGGGCGCTATCCGAACTCCGTCGCGGAGGATATTCATTTGCCGTGACTGTTGTGCTTTCAAGCCTGGCTTACAGTTGCGCTGCGGTTCGAGACATTCTCGCCGACACGCCAGACTGGGAGTTGTTGGTCGACAGAAACGACGTTGCCGAAATCCTGATCGAGACTGATCTCGCGATTGGAACATTTGGAAGTTCATGCTGGGAGCGCGCCTGCCTCGGCGTGCCCTCAATCGCGGTCGTGGCCGCCGACAATCAACTCACAATCGCTCGCGACTTTGAGGCGAGTGGAGCGGCGTTCACGATAACAATGGATGAGAATATCCCATCACGAGTATCAGAGTTGGTTACGGAACTAGCGCTGGAACCGAATGGAATGAGCGGAATGTCTGCGTCAGCAGCCGTACTTTGCGATGGCGTCGGATGCAGTCGAATTGCCGATGCGGTTGAGAAACTGATTGGCGAAAAGAGGCTACGCAGCGATCGCGATACGCCGTCACTCGCGCTTCGGCCGATCCAAGTCGAGGATTGTGAGCGACTGTTCCGATGGCAATGTGCGCCGGAAACGCGGCGATTTGCACGGAACGCAGCGCCGCCTAGCTGGCCGGAACATTGTCGCTGGTTTGAAAGTAGACTAAAGGACGGGGACAGCCAGTCCATGATCGTTGAAGCAGAGCGTACGCCGGTCGGGACCGTTCGGCTTGATCCGATCGAAGATGGTAGTGCACAGGAGATTTCCATCGCTCTGGCGCCGGAACATTTCGGCAAAGGGATCGCGCTAGCGACATTGCGAAAACTCACAGCGCGTATGCCTGGTGTCGCTCTGATGGCATATGTCAAGCCAGAGAACACAAAATCGATCAATTTGTTTTTGCGGGCCGGCTTTGAGGCGTGCGGCGACGATTGGTATCGAATGCAGCCCAGAAAAACAGAACGAACTGGGTCGAACAATGACTCCTAACATACACATAGACGGCCGCAAGATCGGACCTGATGAACCGCCCTATATAATCGCAGAACTGTCTGCAAACCATAATGGCGAGCTCGCTCGCGCGCGCGCCATCGTGCGTGCAGCCAAGGATGCCGGCGCGGACGCGGTGAAGTTGCAGACCTACACGCCTGATACGATGACGATCGATTGTGATCGCGAAGAGTTCACCATACGCGGGGGTCTTTGGGACGGGGCGCAACTCTATGACCTGTACCAAGAAGCCCATACGCCATGGGACTGGCATCCAATTTTGTTCGAGGACGCCCGCGCGCTCGGGATAACAATTTTTAGTTCACCATTCGACGCGACAGCGGTCGAGTTTCTCGAGGAGCTAGAGGCTCCGGCATTCAAAATCGCCTCATTCGAGATAATAGATATTCCGCTTATCAAATGCTGCGCGCGTACCGGCAAGCCGCTCATCATTTCACGCGGGATGGCAACATTGCAGGAAATTGAAGACGCCGTTGCGGCCGCGCGGGATGCTGGCTGCAAAGATATTTTGTTACTTCACTGTACGAGCGGTTATCCAACTTCGGTCGAGG
>CAZCVU010000130.1:0-7099 GCA_964501745.1 uncultured Flavobacteriales bacterium
AAAATACTCGCCGACCAATCCGACGGCATCACGCGGATTGGACGGACCAAGGATAGGCAGCATCAGATACGGTCCCTCACCAATGCCCCAAACGGCTAGTGTCTGACCAAAATCCTCGTTGTGAAACTCGAAGCCGAGTTCGCTCGCGATATCGAATAAGCCACCAATGCCAAGCGTCGAGTTCAACAAGAAGCGGCTGGTCGTGTCCCCAGCGCGGCCAATCTCACCCTGCAAGACGTCATTTGCCAGAATAAGGGGGGTCCGCAGGTTGTTGAGGAAGTTGCGAACACCGTCACGCAGCGGGTCGGGAAGAACAGCGTTGTAGACCGCTGCAAGCGGCCTAAGAACGGCTTTGTCCAGAGTAAGATTGAAGCTGAATATCGCGCGGTTCAGCGGCTCAAGAGGATCGCTCGCTTCGAGGTATGCGGCACGGGCCTCTGGATCTGACGGCATCGTCGCGCAACCAGCGGCGACCAAAGCAACAATCGCCATCGCCGCAATGGTCGGGAATCTAGTGCTGGCGTGCCGCACGATCAACTCATCCCGCCAGTCATTTGATTTCGCACGGTGCGGCGGACCGCGGCCACCAAGAGGCCGCCGCCATATGCGCTTCGTGCAACGTCGGTTTCGTTCATCGCGATATCTTTTTGCCTGGCTGACTTGAGATCGCTTACAGCTCCACCCGGCGCAACGAAGGCACCCGCTCCTACTACTAGGCGTGAAGTATCACAGGCGGGGTCAAAAAACTATACAACATGTGCAAATCTGTGTTCTTCGCGCCGCACCTGTTGCAAAAATGTCTCGCCCGTCAGCAACAGTGAAATTTACGCGGAATTTGGCTTTATCATATAAGGATATCTTTATTTAGCTAATGGTGTGCATTATGAGCAACGTCATTTGTCACCGTTGGTCTGGTATGCTCATCATGGAGAGACTTCTCAAAGGCATGCGCGCAGCGGCTGAGCCGACAAGGCTTCGGATCCTGGCTGCGTGTAGTCGAGCCGAACTTACCGTCACTGATCTCACTCAGATTCTGGGGCAAAGCCAACCGCGTGTTTCGCGCCATTTGAAGCTACTTGTGGATGCGGGACTGCTTGAGCGAAATCGCGAGGGGACATGGGCTTATTATCGACTTGCGGCTGATGGGCCTTGGGCTGATCTGACAGAGACCTTGGTCGCGCTCATTCCAGCGCACGACGCAGTGCTCATGAACGATCTTGAGCGGCTTGCAGCCGTCAAGCGCGCTCGTGCCGAGTGGGCAGCCGCCTATTTCAGGCGAAACGCGGCGCAGTGGGATAGCATCAGGTCGCTGCATGTCGACGACGCCGAGGTTGAGCAGGCGCTGAAGTCGCTGTTGGTACAGGGCGAGATACACAATCTGCTCGACATCGGTACGGGAACCGCCCGCATCTTGGAAGTTCTGGGAACCTCCGTCGATAGCGCGGTCGGCATCGATCTTTCGCACGAAATGTTGGCCGTCGCCCGGGCAAACCTGGACCGCACGAATTTACATAACTGCCAGGTACGGCATGGCGATATGTATCACTTGCCATTAGCCGATCAGGCGTTTGACGCTGTCACGATCCACCTGGTGCTGCACTATGCAGAGGAGCCGGCACAGGTCATCGTCGAGGCCGCGCGAATGCTCAGGCCGGCTGGACGGCTGGTCGTCGTCGACTTTGCAACCCATAACGAGGAAAACCTGCGCACGGAACATGGCCACCAGCGCCTCGGCTTTGACGATTCTGAGCTTGCGGGCTGGTTCGCTGCCGCAGAGCTCGTAGCGGAGCCACCGGTTCATCTGCCCGGGACACCGCTGACGGTTTGCCTTTGGTGTGCAAGCAGCCGGGCCGCGACACACTCGCTGGCGGCGGCAGCTGGTCGACGGAGGTCGGCATGAAGGACGCGCCAGCCGCCTTCGCGAGATGAATTCGCCGGTCTCGTTGTCTCGCTACCGCGATTCAGTTCAGGCTGAGTGGATCGACTACAACGGTCACATGAACGTCGCCTACTATGTACTGGCATTCGATCGCGCGACCGACTGTTTTTTTGATTATCTCGGCCTCGGAGCAGACTACACCGGGCGCGGGGTCGGATCGGTGTTCATCGTCGATATGAACGTAAGTTATCGACAAGAGCTCCGGGAAGGCGATGCGTTTGAAATAGCCACCCAGCTTCTCGGATTCGATGAGAAACGCATACATTTCTTCCACGAGATGTATCGTGACGGCGGTGAGCTAGCCGCAACGAACGAGCTTCTGGCGCTTCACGTGGATCTGAAACAACGGCGTGCAGGCCCCATTCCGGAGGACGCCGCGACGATACTCGCAGCGCTCGGCGTGGCACACGGCAAGCTCCCTCTGCCTGACGGAGTCGGACGTATCATCGGATTGCCTGGCGGCGCTTCGAGGGGCGCGTCAGCTCGTATGCACCCCGACAGATGACGTTTTGCTCTAGTTCGATACGCCGAGCTTGAGCCAGTCGTACCGATTACCTGATATGACATCGATGTCGACCAGCTGCGCCCCGCTTGTGAAGACCGTGAGTGGGACTCGTACACCTGGACTACCAACTGCCCAGACCGAACGATAGAAGCCGACAAGGTCGCTAACCGGCTGGCCCGCAACGCGGGCGATGATATCGCCGGATTTAACGCCTGCACGCTCGGCCGGCCCGTCAGGCGATACGCTGTTAACGAAAATTCGACCCCGGTAGTCGCTCGCGAACAGGCCGAGCCATGGGTTGCCGGGGCCAGTCGCCCGCCCGCGATCTATGAGGTCTGCGAGGATGTCTTTGAGGGCATTGATCGGTACGAACATGTTGCCGGGGCTGGGCGTTCCTGGATGGCCTGCGTCCTGGACCATCAGCGAACCTACACCAATCAGGTTGCCGGTCTGGTCAATCAGGGCGGCACCCGCGTAGTCGGAAAACGGCGGAATCGTGAAGATGGCGTCGTCCAGTAGATATTCCCAGTAACCTGCGAACTCGCGTTGTGCCGCGATTCGCACCTGTACGGCGCTGCCACCACGGCCCACTGCCAGGACAACGTCGCGCACGTTGCTGGCGCCGGAATCGCCGAACTGGACGGGGGGTATGCCAAGCGGCTGGATGGCGCGAAGCAAGCCGAAGCCTGTGGCGTAATCGTAGGCGACAATCGACGCGGGCACGGTTCGCCCGTCGTTGTCGGTAAGTGTGATGTCACGAGCTTCGAGAATGAGATAGCCGATGGTCAGCACAAGGCCCGAAGAGTCGATAACGATGCCGCTGCCTCGACGTTCCGTGCCCAGCGCAGCGGCGGTCCGGGCTGACCCTGGTATTGTTGCATCGACCTGGATTACTGCGTTGAGGATGTCGTCCGCTGAAGGTGCGGAATAGGCGGCGTCAGGAACAGCGACAACGAGTAGCGCGCACATCCACAAGGAGATGACGCGCTTTGACACCATTCGAGTTAAGACAATCATCGTCGCATCGCCTCGAATGGCATTGTTGCGGCAATCCTGATCGTTGTCACGCTGATCCGAAACCGCGCGCAGAAAAGTGAACAGGTCGGGATAACTGTTCCGGGCACATGCTATAGTGGCGCACTGAATGGGCAATGATCGGCGAGCAAACCATTGTCGGATGATCCACTAGAATATGACGAGGCCGATTTGCCGCGTCCGGAGGGTCCAGCACCACCGCGACCGGCGGGCTTGGTACGTTCAGAAAGCTACCTGGATGCGTTGAACACGACGCAGCGCGAAGCTGCGGAGGCGCTGGACGGCCCAGTTTTGGTTTTGGCCGGTGCCGGGACCGGCAAGACACGCGTCCTGACAACCCGCCTCGCTCATTTGCTGTTTTCCGGCCAGGCCAGACCTCACGAAATATTGGCCGTTACCTTTACCAACCGGGCGGCACGTGAGATGCGGGAGCGGGTAGGGGCACTGATAGGCTCGGCCAGCGAGGGCCTTTGGTTGGGTACGTTTCATTCGCTGGCGGCACGTATTTTGCGGCGACATGCGGAACTGGTAGGGCTCAAGTCCAACTTCACGATCCTCGATACCGACGACCAGATACGCCTCATCAAACAGCTTATCGAGGCCGAGAATATCGACGAGAAGAGGTGGCCCGCTCGCGTGCTGTCCGGTGTCATTCAGCGTTGGAAGGACAAGGGCCTTACGCCGACCCGGGTGTCTGCAGCCGACGCCGGCGAGTTAGCGAATGGCCGGGCGATCGAGATCTACGCGCTCTATCAGGAGCGGCTCCGAACACTGAATGCCGCTGATTTCGGCGACTTGCTGCTCCATTGCTTGGAGATGTTCACGAGTAACGCGGATGTCGTTGAGAAATATCAGCAGCGCTTTCGCTACATCCTGGTCGATGAGTATCAGGACAGCAACGTGTCGCAGTATCTCTGGCTGCGTCTGTTGGCCCAGCGTTACAAGAATATCTGCTGCGTCGGCGATGACGACCAGTCGATCTATGGCTGGCGCGGCGCCGAAGTCGGAAACATCCTGCGCTTCGAGAAGGATTTTCCGGGTGCCCTTGTGATCCGGCTTGAGCGCAATTATCGCTCAACCGGGCACATTCTTGCCGCTGCTTCGGGCTTGATCTCCCACAACGTGGGACGGCTCGGCAAAACCCTTTGGACCGCGATCGATCAGGGAGAAAAACTTTCCGTCCGAGGTGTTTGGGACGGTGAGACGGAGGCCCGCTACATCGGCGACGAAGTCGAGGCGTTGCAGCGCAAGCAGCATTCGCTGGATGAAATTGCACTGTTGGTTCGCGCCGGGTTCCAGACCCGCGAATTCGAAGAGCGGTTTATCACCCTTGGCATTCCCTACCGGGTTATCGGTGGGCCCCGGTTCTATGAACGGGAAGAAATCCGCGACGCGGTCGCCTACCTCAGGATCATCAACCAGCCCGATGACGATCTGGCGCTGGAGCGCATTATCAACAAGCCGACGCGCGGCATCGGCAAGACGACGCTGCAGGCGATCCATACATTGGCGCGGGCGCTCAACGTTCCGCTATTGGCGGCCGCCCGGCAGCTTGTCGAAACCGACGATTTGAGACCGGCGATGCGGCGAAGTCTCGCCGGATTCCTTGAAGACGTCGCGCGCTGGTGGAAATTGACGGAGTCAGCTCCGCACACCGAACTTGTGCAAATCGTGCTCGACGAGTCGGGCTACACGGAGATGTGGAAGACGTCGAATCGGCCGGAAGCGCCTGGCAAACTTGAGAATCTGAAGGAGCTCGTCAGCGCCATCGAGGAGTTCGAGAATCTCGGCGGCTTCTTGGAGCATATCAGTCTGGTGATGGAGAATGATGGTCAATCGGACACGGAGATGGTCAATTTGATCACGCTTCACAGCGCCAAGGGGCTCGAGTTCGACACGATCTTCCTGCCTGGCTGGGAAGAGGGATTGTTTCCTCACCAGCGCGCGATGGACGAGGGTGGGGCCGCCGGATTGGAAGAGGAGCGTCGTCTCGCCTACGTCGGTATTACGCGGGCGCGCCAGCAGGTCTTTATCAGCTTCGCCGCTAACAGACGCGTCTACAATCAGTGGCAAAATGCAATTCCATCGCGTTTCATCGATGAGTTGCCGACTGAGAATATCGAGTATGAGAGCGCAGCGGGGCTCTACGGAAGCGGTGGAAACGCCAATGCAAATGAGCGATCAGGCTTTGACGCGTCCAAACTCGCCTCGCCTCGCGGCGGCGGACCGGGCTGGCGACGGTTGCGTCAAAACGGTCCGGGCACGTCACTGAACGAGAGTTTGGTTGAGATTTACGACGGCAGCGGCGCCGGCTTCAGTGTCAGCGAGCGCTGTTTTCATCAGAAATTCGGGATGGGGACTATCGCGCAAGTCGATGGCGACAAGTTGACAATCGACTTTGACAAGGCGGGCAAGAAGCGGGTTGTCGCCGCATTCGTTTCCAAGCCGTGAGTGCTGACACCAGCGCTGAATCAGGCTGGCAGATCGGACTGTCGGTGCCGGCGGGTGCTGTCGAGACATTCGTGCAGGCGCTAGAACCGCTTTGTTATGCGACGGCGACGTTCGTTGAGGACGAAGCGACCGGTCTCTGGCGCCTCACTGCCTACAGCATCGGGCCGCCGCCGGCCGACCAGCTGGTTGCCGCCGTGGCGATCGCGGCGGCACGTGCCGAAATCGCCGAGCCGGTGGTCAAGTGTTTGCCGTTGCTGGAATCCGACTGGGTTGCGGTATCGCGAAGTGCCGCGCAGCCAGTTGCCGTCGGCCGCTATTTCATTCGGCCTTCGCATTTCGAGGAACCCTCGCCTCGAGGTGCAATTGTACTAACAATCGACGCCGGCACCGCTTTTGGCTCAGGCGACCATGGAACGACTCAGGGCTGTCTGGTGGCTCTCGATCAACTCGCCGGGGAGCGCGGCGTCAGGCATCCTCTCGATCTTGGCTGCGGGTCCGGTGTTCTCGCATTGGCGATGGCGCGGACCTGGCGTCGGGTAGTGACGGCGACGGATATCGATCCTGAAGCGGTCCGCGTCACCAACGAGAACGCCCGTATCAACGGCGCGGCTGATCTCGTCAACGCACACTGTGTGTCAGGAATTGATGCGGCGGTTGCAGATGCGGCGCCGTTCGATCTGATCGTCGCCAACATTCTGCTGGGTCCGCTCGTTGAAGTGGCGGGCGATATCGCCCGCCACCTCGCGCCAGACGGTACGGTTATTCTGTCAGGTGTTCTGAGCGATCAAGATAAGGTCCTGCGGGCAGCCTACGCGGACGTTGGCCTTAGATTTGTCAGTCGGATAGTACTGGACGGGTGGCACACGCTGGTCCTGGCCAGACCGGAGCGCACGCCACCTACTTCCAGTTCCTGAGTGCAGAGCTAGCAGCGCCCGAGATCTTGCAGATCGAACCTATGGCGCGACTCGAACGTGCGCTTGAAAGTGACTGCGTTCAGATCGCCGCGACTAAGGCCGATATCTTCCAGCATATGGCTATCGAGATTTGCCAACTCGTTTAGTGTGACGTGGCGGTGGTAGCGCTCGATTACTGCGCGAATCAGGCGGGAAAACCAATTGGTGAGCCGGCCGCGGAGGAAACTTGTGTGGTGTAAGGTCGTCGTGTGGTTC
>CAZCVU010000131.1:0-7085 GCA_964501745.1 uncultured Flavobacteriales bacterium
ACGTTGCGCGTTCATGGCCGAGACACGCGACCCGATACTGCCGGTCTATCCAAAGCTCAACGACCGCAACGAAATGGACGTGTTGCGTGAGATGTCGCAGTCCGGCCTGGAGAAGAGGCTGCAAGCTCACGTGCTTACGGAAGCGATGGATGAACAGTCCCGCGAGGCCGCAGCGGCGCCGTATCGCGAGCGTCTCAAACATGAACTCGCGGTGATCGAAGAAACCGGTTTCGCAGGATACTTCCTAATTGTCGCCGACATCATCCAGTGGGCGTTCGACGCCGGCATTCCGGTTGGACCCGGCCGCGGGTCCGGGGCCGGTTCGGTGGTCTCGTGGGCGCTTACCATTACCGACCTCGACCCACTTCGATGGGGCCTTGTGTTCGAGAGGTTTCTCAATCCCGAGCGCGTTACCTTGCCGGATTTCGACCTCGATTTCTGTATGGCGCGGCGCGACGAGGTCATTCGCTACGTTCAAGGCGAGTACGGCGAGGACCGCGTTGCACAAATCATCACCTTCGGCAAACTCCAGGCACGGGCCGTGCTGCGCGACGTCGGCCGGGTCCTCGAGATCCCTTACAGCCAGGTCGATCGCATCTGCAAGCTGGTGCCGAACAACCCTGCTAGTCCGGTTAGTCTGCAACAAGCGATCGATGACGAGCCGCTGCTTCAGTCAATGTGCGCAGAAGATGAGACGATTGCGCGCCTGATCGATAGGTCGCTGCATCTCGAAGGCTTGTATCGACACGCGTCGACACACGCTGCCGGCGTTGTTATAGGCGACCGGTCGCTTGATGAACTCGTGCCGCTCTACCGCGATCCGCGTTCGGACATGCCCGTCACGCAGTTCAGTATGAAATATGTTGAGCTGGCGGGCCTCGTGAAGTTCGATTTCCTGGGACTGAAGACACTTACGGTCTTGCGTCGTGCGGTTGACATGCTTGCCGATCGCGGCATCGAGATCGACTTGTCGAAACTGCCGCTCGACGATGCGCCGACCTACCGATTGTTATGCGAGGCCGAGACCTCGGGGGTGTTTCAAATGGAAAGCTCGGGGATGCGCGACGTTCTGCGAAAACTGCGCCCCGACCGTTTCGAGGACATTATCGCTGTCGTTGCGCTCTATCGCCCCGGCCCGATGGACAATATTCCAAGCTACATAAATCGCAAGCACGGCCGGGAGCAGCCGGACTACCTGCACACCTCTATCGAAGGCATCCTGAAGGAAACCTTCGGCATTATGATTTATCAGGAACAGGTGCTGCAGATCGCCCAGGCGCTTTCCGGCTTTACGCTCGGCAGCGCCGACCTCTTGCGTCGGGCGATGGGCAAGAAGATCAAGAAGGAAATGGATGCGCAGAACGAGGCCTTCGTGGAAGGCGCGGTCGCTCGTGGCGTCGAGCAAGCCGTGGCGGGCCGCATCTTCGACCAGGTCGCGAAATTCGCCGGCTACGGCTTCAACAAGGCACACGCCGCGGCCTATGCGCTGGTGGCGTATCAAACGGCCTATCTCAAAGCCAATTACACGGTCGAGTTCATGGCTGCGTCAATGTCCTACGAGTTCGGCAACACCGACAAGCTCAGTACCTTCCGCAGTGATTTGGCGCGACTGAACATTCGCCTGCTACCACCTGACATAAATCGCTCTGATGCCGCCTTCGCCGTCGAGCAGACGCAAGCCGGTGAACCCGCTATCCGATATGCGCTGGCGGCCCTCAAGAATGTTGGCGCGGCCGCAATGAAGGGCGTCGTTGCGGAGCGCGAGGCAAACGGGCAGTTCAGGGATTTGTTTGATTTTGCCGAGCGCGTAGATGCGCGCATGGTCAACAAGCGGCAGCTTGAATCGCTGGCGCGTGCCGGCGCCTTCGATTCGCTGTGCGACAATCGTGGACAGGTCTTCGAGGCGGTTGAACTGCTGATCCGTCACGCCAGCGTGACGCAAAATGACCGGGAGTCCTCGCAAGTAAGTCTGTTTGGAGGTGAGATTGCCGCCGCCACACGAATGGCACTGCCGGACACGGAAGACTGGCCGACAGAAAAGAAGCTACAGCAGGAATTTGAAGCGATCGGGTTTTACCTATCGGCCCATCCATTACAGTCCTTTGCCCGGGAGTGCGAGCGTCTGGAGGTGGTGCCGTGGCTGGAAATCCAGAACGCACGAGTTCCCGATAGCCGCATCAAGCTCGCCGGCGTTGTTTTGGGACGCCGTTTCACAATGTCGTCGCGCGGCAGCAGGATGGCCTTCGTTCAGTTGTCCGATTCCACGGGCAGCTTTGAGATCACCGCTTTCTCGGAAGTCTTGGCAAGCAGCGGTGAACTCCTTGAATCCAACCGCCCTCTGCTCATTACGGCGGATCTGCAGACGCGACAGGATACGGTTCGCCTGACTGCGCAGAAGATTGAACTGCTGGAGGAAGCCGCGACACAGGCGACGGCCCGGCTCAAGATCTTCCTTGAGACCGAGGATGCGATTCAGCGTCTGGCAAAAGTCATTGCCCAGTATGGTTCGGAGGGCAGGGGACACCTTGACCTTATCTTGGACATTGACGTGCAAGAGGTTGAAATGAGTATCCCGGGAGCCTATGCCATCTCCCCGGCAATCCGCTCGGCGATCAAAGCGATTCCGGGCATACGTGACATCCACGAACTTTAGACTTGCACAATTCAGCGGCAGCATAGGCTTGCCAATCGCGAGCGGAGGCGGTATATCGCCGCGCTAACGCTATCTCTCACGCGGGTTAAGCGCACACCGGCCCAATCAAACGGTTGGTGGTCGCTCCGGTGCCGGCATTGCCGGCCATTCTCGCGGCGGAATAACCGGAAAAGGATAATTTTCGTGGCAATGCCTACGTTTACAATGCGCCAGCTATTGGAGGCAGGCGTTCATTTCGGTCACACCACACGGCGCTGGAACCCGAAGATGGAGCCATACATCTTTGGGGCCCGCAGCGGTATTCACATCATCGACCTCGAACAGACGGTGCCTATGCTGCAACGGGCCGTGGAGGCCGTACGAACCGTGGCGGCCGCAGGCGGACGTATTCTCTTTGTCGGAACCAAACGCCAGGCCACCGACGTGGTTGCCGATGCCGCCCGACGCTGCGGCCAATATTTCGTCAACCACCGCTGGCTCGGCGGCACGTTGACCAATTGGAAGACGATCTCTAACTCGATCAGGCGACTGCGCGATCTCGACGCTCAACTCGCTGAAGAAAATGTTGGCTTGACCAAGAAGGAACTTCTGCAACTGACGCGAGAGCGTGACAAACTTGAACGCGCGCTTGGCGGAATCAAGGAAATGGGCGATCTCCCGGACATCCTGTTTGTCGTCGACACAAACAAGGAGATGATTGCCGTCAAAGAAGCTCACAAACTGAAGATTCCGATTGTTGCCGTGATCGACAGCAACTCAGATCCGCAGATGGTGACCTATCCCGTTCCCGGCAACGACGATGCTATGCGCGCAATCGGCCTGTACTGCGATTTGATAAGCGGCGCCGTACTCGACGGCTTACAGGCAGAACTCATGGCAACAAGCCCGGACGCAGGGGAATCTGAGGGTGGTTTGACTGAAACTCTGCCATCGGAGGGCGCTGCGGCAGGCAATGGAGAAGCGGCCGAAATGCCAAAGGTTGAAGCGGCAGCAGAGAAAGCAAGCGCATCCCAAAAAGCCACCGAGCCGCCACAGACGCCGGATGAGGCCACCGTGACGGAGACCGAAGCAGCGGCGCCTACGCAACCAGCTGAGAAGGTTGAGGAGTCTCCTGAAGCAGCGGCGCCTACGCAACCAGCTGAGAAGGTTGAGGAGTCTCCTGAAGCAGCGGCACCTGCGCAATCAGCTGAGAAGGTTGAGGAGTCTCCTGAAGTAGCGGAAGCCGATGCATCCGACGAGTCCGCCAAGACCGCATAATTCTACGCGAAGATATTGGGCGACAAACCCTGAAACGGGGCGGTGTCCGGCGCTGCAGACTAGCGGCGCGGACGATACGCATAGAGGATAGATCATGGTTCAAATTTCAGCCGCACTGGTTAAGGAACTTCGCGACAAGACGGGCGCCGGGATGATGGATTGTAAGCGCGCCCTCAGCGAAACGTCTGCCGACGTCGAACAAGCTGTCGATTGGCTCCGCAAGAATGGACTGTCGGCGGCTGCAAACAAAGCGGGTCGCATAGCTGCGGAAGGCCTCATCGGAGTCAGCGTCGAATCCGAAAAAGGCGCCATCGTCGAAGTAAACGCGGAGACGGATTTTGTTGCCCGCAATGATGGGTTTCAAGCCTTTGTCGACACTGTCGGAAAGCTGGCTCTGCAACATCACGGCGACATGGACTCGCTGCAGGCTGCAACCTATCCAGGGTCCGAGCGCAGCGTCGCCGAAGAAGTCACCCACAATATTGCAACGATCGGTGAGAACCTTGCGTTACGCCGCTGTGCTTCGTGTTCCGTTGAAGAAGGTGTCGTTGCTTCATATATCCATGGCGCCGTAGCGCCTGGTCTCGGCAGGATCGGTGTACTGGTTGCCATGGAGTCGAGTGGAGATACGGAGAAGTTGCAGTCGCTTGGCAAACAGATCGCCATGCATATTGCGGCATCGCGCCCGCAGTGGCTAACGATCGATGATGTGGACCCCTCCGACTTGGATCGCGAGCGCCAGGTTCTCAGCGAGCAGGCTCGTGCGTCCGGTCGTCCCGAGGACGTCGTAGAAAAGATGGTCGAAGGCCGGCTTCGCAAGTACTATGAGGAGTTCGTACTTGTTGAACAAACCTTCGTAATCGACAATCAAACGAAGATTGCAAAGGTTCTTGAAGACGCCGAAGAAGATCTCGGCGTACCCGTCCGGATATCAAGTTTCGTTCGATATGCGCTCGGGGAGGGTATCGAGAGGGGGGAAACCGATTTCGCGGCCGAAGTAGCCGAGACACTCAAACACTGATGCTGCCTTCTCAGGTGCGGCGGGCAAAAAAGGAAGAACATGCAGGCGCCCTCTCAAGCAAAATTTCGCCGCGTCCTGCTTAAGATATCCGGCGAGGCCCTGTTGGGCGCGCGCGAATATGGTCTGGACCCAGATACTATTAAGCGGATCGCCGCCGAAGTTAAGGCGGTGAATGCGCTTGGCGTACAGATCTGCCTTGTCATCGGCGGTGGCAATATCTTTCGTGGCGTTTCCGGTGCAGCGGACGGTATCGGAAGAGCAAGCGCTGACTATATGGGCATGCTCGCGACGGTCATAAATTCCCTTGCGATGCAAAATTCGCTCGAACAGATCGACGTCGATACTCGGGTGCTCTCCGCCATTCCGATGACGACGGTATGTGAACCCTACATCCGCCGCCGCGCAATTCGTCACATGGAAAAGGGCCGGGTCGTGATCTTTGCCGCAGGCAGCGGCAGTCCATTCTTTACGACCGACACGGCCGCTGCCCTCCGAGCGTCCGAAATGGAATGCGATCTGCTGCTGAAGGGGACCAAGGTCGATGGTGTTTACAGCGCTGATCCAGTCACCGATCCAGATGCGGAACGATTTGAATTACTTACTTATTTAGAGGTTTTAACACGCGACCTTAAAGTGATGGATGCATCAGCAATTTCGCTTGCACGCGAGAATGAGATTCCTATCCTCGTGTTTTCGATACACAATACCGGTGCCTTCGCCGCGGCCATTCAAGGTGAGGGCCGCTTTACTCTGATAACATGAAAGGGCAGATACATGGATGACGTGGACCTGTCCGATATTTATCGGCGCATGGACGGGGCTCTAACGGCCTTGCAAAGAGAGTTTAACGGACTGCGTACTGGTCGCGCCTCACCGAGCCTTCTCGAGCCGGTTATGGTTGACGCCTACGGTTCTCAAATGCCGCTAAACCAGGTCGCGGCGATTAACGTGCCGGATTCTCGGCTGCTGACAGTTCAGGTTTGGGACAATGGGCTGGCTCAAGCCGTTGAAAAGGCGATCCGCCAGGCTAATTTGGGTCTTAACCCTCAGATCGAAGGAAATCTCCTTCGGCTGCCGATCCCCGATCTGAACGAAGAGCGGCGCGGGGAATTGTCGAAGATTGCCGCCAAGTATGCGGAACAGGCGCGTGTCGCAGTGCGAAACGTTCGTCGGGATGGCATGGATCGCCTTAAGGACCTGGAAAAGAAGGGTGAAATCTCGGAAGACGAGCATCGCGCCCACTCTGCAGATATCCAGGCAACGACCGACGATCACATTTCCAAGATCGACGCGGCCCTGGACGGCAAAGAACAGGACATTATGCAGGTCTGAAGCATTGGAAGCGCTTTCTGTCAGAACCGAAGAACCTGAGGTTCCCCGGCATGTAGCCATCATCATGGATGGCAACGGCCGTTGGGCGCAGGCAAAACGTCTGCCGCGCACGGCCGGACATCGGCGCGGCGCTGACGCGGTGCGTCGCACCGTGCGCGCGGCCTGTGAATTGGGCATCTCCTATCTCACGTTGTTTGGCTTTTCCTCGGAGAACTGGAAGCGCTCGGAACAGGAAATCGGCGACCTAATGGTCTTGTTGAAGCTGTATTTGCGCGCGGAGACGGCCGAGCTACACAAGAATGGTGTTCGGTTTAGGATGATTGGCGATCGCTCGCGATTTTCGGATGACATCATTCGGCTGATTGAGAATGCCGAAGCGGCGACAGCGGCAAATACACAAATGACCCTGGTTCTTGCCCTGAGCTATGGCGGACGCCAGGAGATCACTGCGGCGGCACAAGCGCTCGCGCGTGACGCAATGTTGGGTCTCATATCGGTGGACTCGATCGATGAGTTCGCCCTGGCGCGCAGTCTTGCGACCCATGACATACCCGATCCGGATTTGCTCATTCGCACGAGTGGCGAGCAGCGGATAAGCAATTTTCTGCTGTGGCAGCTTGCCTACACTGAGCTTGTCTTCACTGAAACGCTATGGCCCGATTTCGACTATCACGACCTGGCCGCAGCAATCTCTGAGTTTCATCGCCGCGATCGGCGATATGGTGCAACGGTCAGCACGGCCTGACGTGAGCGAACTGTCCTTGCGCCTTCTGTCGGCAGCGGTTCTGCTGCCGGTATCGGTTACCGCAGTTTGGATCGGCG
>CAZCVU010000132.1:0-7069 GCA_964501745.1 uncultured Flavobacteriales bacterium
TGGCCCAGGTGATGTACGCATCACGGAAGAGCGAATCTTGAGCTGCGGAAAGGCAATGCCATGGCGCTTCAAGAACAGCGAGGACCATGCGCCGCCGGTCAGCAGCACCGCGCTGCAGGCGATTGTCCCCTGTTCCGTTACCGCCGCGGTGACCCGCCCGCCCGAGGTTTCGAGGCCGCGCACCGCACAGCCGGTCAACACCGTCGCACCGTGGCGCAGTGCCGCGCTGGCGATGGCCGGAGCCGCTTCAGAGGGTTCGGCCCGTCCGTCGCTCGGTGTGTATAGCGCACCCAGATAGTCGGCCTGGACCTCGGGCAACAAGTCTTTGACGTCCTCTCGGCCGATCAGTCTCGTGTCGAGCTGGTACTGCCTCGCGTGTTCAGTCCAGGCTTCGTATTCTGCCAGCTCCTTTTCGGTCGCAGCGACGTATATTATGCCGGCCTCGACGAAGCCGGTCTCGTCCTCGATCTCAGTGTCGAGCTCGCGCCAGGTCCGCATGGACTCGATGGCAAGTGGTAGTTCTCTCAGGTCGCGTCCCTGCTGGCGGCAAAACCCCCAATTGCGGGACGATTGCTCTCCGCCGACCACACCCTTCTCGCACAACGCTATCTTGAGCCCCTGCTTGGTCAGGAACCATGCCGCCGATGTGCCAACGATACCGGCACCGATGACGACGACATCGACGCTCTTCGGAACGGCTTTGGAGGATTTGACAGGGCGGACAGGCGGCGACATGGCGTATCCTTCACGGCAATGCAGTCAGCAACGATACGTCCGTGATGTCGGTTGAGCAACGCGCGTCTCTCTGACCACTCGGCAGTGGCAGATGCGGTATGGCCCAATCGCGAACTGCTGCGGTTGCAGACTTAAGCTGATCCCTACAAGATAGACCTGCGGGTCTGAACAAGCAGGTGCCCGTAATCTGACGACGGGGAGGAACAGGCATGGAGTTCTTGATTGAGTATCGAGTTCCCGACGACAAGGTGGCGGAACAGGAAACGGCGATCCGCGACTTCGTCGCCGCTGTAAAGGCATCAAACGATCCTGGTTACCGTTATGCTTCATACAAGAAGCCGGATGGCGTCTCTTTCGTTCATCACGCCTGGATGTTGGATGAGGCGGCCCAACAGCGATTTCAGGGACTGCCAGAGTTCAAGGGCTTTGCCGACGGCCTGAAGGCACGTGCGGAGGAAGGTCCGACAGCAAGCCGTTTGGAGCTGGTGGCAACATCAAGCGAGTGATGCAGACGGTGGCCGGCCCTTGAGGCTTGTATCGCGCCGGCAAGTCAGCTTATCGAAATAGCCTCTACCGTGGGCTGAATTGCGGCGAGCCGACTGCCAGATCGGACTTTGTTGTTAGCGGAGAATGCAGATGACGAGCGAACTTACCGGCAAGACGTGCACACCCTGCCGGGGCGGAATACCGCCCCTGACGCGTCCAGAGGCGGAAGCCTTGCTGGCCGAGACTGCAGGATGGGAACTGCTCGAGGAGGGGCACACGATAAGTCGCGACTATCAATTCGCGGATTTTCGCGAAGCCCTCGACTTTGTCGACCGGGTCGGTGAACTTGCCGAGGCTGAAGGCCACCACCCGGATGTCGCTTTTGGCTGGGGCTACGCAACGGTATCGTTGCAGACCAAAAAGATAAAAGGCCTGCATGAGAACGACTTCATCATGGCGGCCAAGATTGACCAGTTCGCCAAAGGTGACGTGACGGCAGGGTGAAATCCTCGACGGCGGCCAGGGGAACCGACCGTCCCGGGTTTTGGTCACGGTTTTGTGGCGTTTGGATTGCTCTTGTCAGGGACGTTCAGGCGGTGTCGCTCGAAGCCGCCGGCCAATACTCGAACTCCTTCCGTCTGATTTCGCATAGACCCAAGTGCAACTCGTGAGAACGTCGCCACGTGGCTGGCCGACATTGGATGATGCGCGTAATCCTTCGATAGAAACGCGGCCAAATGCTATATCATGGTTCGCAAGCGTTGCCGTAGCGAAGGCGTGAAGGATGGCGAAGAGCGCGATTCAAGACACTCAACTAGCACCCCAACACGTGCGGGAGCTCGAAACAAACCTGCGCAAGCTCTGGAATTTAGGCGCGAATCTACTCGTCGGCTGGCGCATTCTGCCGCAAGGCATCGAGGTGCTGTATATCCCGAGCTACAACCTGCCGCTGGCTGCGAAAAGCCGCCCGGACATTCTTCGCCCCAACCGGCATATCACCGACAGCGGAGAGTTCGAAGAACTGGTGAAGCTGGGATGCCGCAAGGCTTCTATTGGTTTGATGTTCAGAGTTACAGAAAAGGGAGGAGAGATAGATGAAATAAACGAAATCATAAGAAACTATACGGTGACTCATTTCGAATCTCGAGCCGTAGCGCTATTCGATATCGTGAGCTTTTCTGTCTACTCTCCTTATGAACAAATAACCCAGCTCAGCATCCTTTCCTATTACATCAAATTGGTGGCACAGCGCTGCCGCAGCCTTAACATGCCGATCAGCGTCTGCATGACGACGACGGGCGATGGTTTCTATGTCTGGAACCGCCATGAGGGCTTGTCGGCGGACATCACGCTTTTTTGCGTCGTCATGCTTACGCTGGGCAACATCTATGCGACACGTAAGCTCGTCGACCGCGACATTACGAGTGTACCGCGGCTACGCGCTGCCGTGCATTTCGGCAGTCATTATGAATACTATGAAGGCGGCGGTGGACGGGCCGACGCCTCTGGTTACATCGTTGGCGATGTTACGATAATCCTGGCGAGGCTTCTCTCGAAAGCGAGGACGGGACAGCTCTTGATCGGGAGCCATCTTCGCAGATTTGGTGAAGCGGATGCGGAATGGCGCGAACGTCTTGGTGTCGACGAAATCGATACCCCAATGTTCTTGGCCTTGGCGCAAAGTCAATTCGCCAAATTGTCAGGACTACCTATTCCGGGCGGAAAGATCGAATCGGTAAAGGCCCATTTAACCGGACCGCGTGTTTCCGAAGATACGCTTTCGATCAGAAAATACTATGTGTCCGACAAGCATGGGCTGGATCACCAATGTTACAACGCAAGGCTCAGTATAAATACGTCGTCGAACGAGCTTGTTTCGTTCGGGCTGTTGGATGATGACTTGGAGAAATTCGATGCGCGTTCGGACGAAAACGAGGACATCATACTTAAGATCAGATAGCTCAATTCGCTTCGAACTTGGCGCCTTCTACACTGCAGTGAGACAAATCGACCTCTGAAAGCGCTGTCCCGATCAGGTTGGCCAAATCGAGTTCCGTCTTCTTATACCGCCCAGTCGGTTTGCCAACCTTGTCCATGATCTCCATCGACCTGAATATGGCATTCTGCAACTTCGCCTTGGCGAGGTTGGCGCCGCGGAACGTCGTCCCAAGTAGCGCTGCTCCTGTGAGATTGGCGTTTTCCATATCGGCGTTGGTCAAATCGGTCATCGCGAGAATGCACTTCGAGAGGTTGGCCCCGCGAAGTTTGGTGTCGCGCAATACCATGCCGCTCAAATTGCGGCCAGACAGGTCGACGGACGTGAGGTCCTCACCGAGAAGCACACAGCGCTCGCCTTCCTTGCCGTTCGATTCAATCCATTGAACATGTTCCTGCAACGCGCGGCGGAGATGCGGGGGCAGATTCTTGATGTCGATCAAGACATTCGTCTGCTCCATGTTGCACTTGCTCAGATCGACTCCCGTAAGGTCGGCCGAATCCAACACCGCGCTTTCGAAATCCGTGTCTTCGAACACGGCGCCGCTGAGATTGGCGTTGTTCAGTTTGGCCTTCTGAAGGCTGGCATTTGAAAGGCGAGCGCTCGAAAGGTTCGCACCTTCAAGGTTTGCATCACAAAAATCGGTTTGTTCGAGGTTGGCTCCGGCCAGATTGGCACCCGTCAGATTGGCACCGATCAAACTACTCCCATGAAGGTCTGCCCCCGTCATTTTGGCGCGCATCAGGGTTGCGAAATCAAGCATGCAGTCAGACAAATCCGTAACGTCACGGCCAACGCTCTCACCACCTGCAGTGAGGATGGTGCCGCCTCTGAAGTCGGCGTCGTTGAGGTTGGTGTTGTTCAAGTTGGCACCGCGAAGAGAAACGCCGCGCAGCGCCGACTTTGTAAGATCGGCGTAGCTCAGGTCAGCGTTCGATAGGTCGGCACCAAAGAGATCGGCCTCGACAAGAGACGCTTTCACGAGAATTGCCTTTTGGCATTGGGCACCCGTCAGGGAGGCACCGCGAAAATTCGCCTCCGAGAGATCGAAGCCGCGAAGATCCACTTCGAACCAATCGAACTTCCGGCCCGTGCTATTATCCGCCAGCCATTGTTCATGAAGCTTCAGAAGCTTCACAATCGACTCTTTGGTGATTTGGACCTGTTTCATCGGTGCGAACGACCGTTCCCCGGCATACCTACTTCCCCGTTCCAAGTAATTACAAGAACCTAAGCTCGACGCTTACAATTTCTTACAATTGACAGTAGCAACCCATATATCTAGTACAACTATTCTCAAATGAATTCAATACGCCCAAAATCAATATTTCAAATCGCTTCAAATCAAACCGTCAATCACTCCCAAATACGTGACATTAACTTACCGGCCGACACCAAACATATACTGTCGGCGCTTTCGCTCGGTTCGAGCGAATACCAAACCCAAACTTCACGCGTATGTCACGCATATTCTAAGACGTGGCAAGGTGCCGGACTATTCCATCGAGGTGAATATTCTCGGCCGCGTGTTACCTAATCCTGGAAGTTAGAAGACTTGGCAAGCGGTGGCGTCCAGGCGCGATGCGAGGCCGTTGCTATGCACTCGCCTTGCGCAGCTCAGTCTCGCGATAGCCAACATAGGTAGCGCTACCGAGAATGACGGCTGCGCCAATCCAGGTAAACTGGTCCGGTAGTTCGGCAAAGAATGCAAAACCGAGCAGGGCAGCCCAGACCATCCGAAGGTAGTCGAGCGGCATCACCACGTTTGTCGCGGCCTTTCGTAGCGCTTGCGCAAAGAACAGGATGCCGAAGGCCGCCGCAACGCCACCAGGTGCCAAGAACGCAAGTTGCTCCCAGCTCGGCCAATGCCACACGAAGAGGGCAGGGATGAGCGAGAGGGAGGTTGAGAGAATCACGGTATAGCTGGTGATCGTGATGCTCGAATCGGTGCGGCCGAGTGCTCGGATCAGGATAGTCGAGAGTGAGAAGAAGATCGCGGAAATGATGACAAGAAGTTGTCCCAATCCGACGTCGGCGAATCCCGGACGCAGGATTATCAGCGTTCCGCCAAAGCCCACGACAATGGCAAGAAAACGGCGCAGACGGAGCTTTTCGCGAAGCAGCGGCCATGCCAGCAGGCTTGCGAATATCGGGATTAGAAAACTTAAGGCCGTGACGACCGCCAGCGGCGTCGTGCTGAGCGCGTAGTATAGGGTCATTACGGCAATCGCGATGCAGAGCGAACGCAAGAGGTGCAAGGGAAGCCGCGTGGTGTGAAGCGGCGCCAGCCCATGACGCAAGAACGATGGCAGGATGACGATTGTACCGAAAAACATGACGAAGAACGTCACGATGAAGGGGTGAAGTTGGAACGAGAAATGCCGTACGACCGTATGCGCTACCACGAATCCAAGACCCGAGATAACCATCCAGATCATACCTTGTGCGTTCGGCGAAAGGCCGTTGAGCCCGGTGGTTGCGCGCTCGGTCATAGGCATACTCTCCAGCGAACTGACGGCTGCAGTTAGACACGTTTCACATGACACGGTCCACGCCCAAATAACATGCTGTTGTGCGATCGTCGCGTTCCGGACATGAATTCTCTGAAGGAATATTGTGGGCCGGGTTCGGCGTCCTGACCGCCATGAAGTCGGGCTTTGCTCGGACGCCTTTGCCGAAGAAGAGCGGGTCGTATTAGCGGAGGAATTTTTTGACCGTGGCACAACGAGTTACGCAGATTCATGCTATAGATGATTGGGAATTTTGATAATCCGGTCGCGATACCAGCGTCGACTGACCTCAAGAGGGAGCCAAATTATGACTGACGATACGCGAAAAGACCGCGCCATGGGCGCCATCATGGGAACCTTGATCGGTGATGCGCTGGGCATGGGCTGCCACTGGTACTATGACATCGAGGCGCAGGTCAGGGACTACGGCGACTGGATTTCGGACTACCACGATTCGAAACCCGAACGCCAAGATGCCCACGGCAAGGTTGCAACACTGCGGTACGAGCATGGGCTGCGTGCGGGCGATGTCGGGCAGACCGGCGAACATATGATCATGCTGATGGAGTCGGTGGCCGAAAAAGGCGGCTATGACGAGGACGATTACACGGCGCGGTTTGACGAGTTCCTGAAGACGATCGACGGCACCTCGCTGTCGGGCCGCTTTACCGACCGCGCCATCGTCGACGTTTGGCACAACCGCAAGGCCGGCATTCCCTGGAGTGAGGCCGGCAGCATGACCGACACGCCGGAAGCCGCGGTGCGTGCGGTGGTACTTGCGGCGCGCTCATCCGGCGATCCGGTTGCCTTGGCCATCGAAGGCGAGCGGAATATTCACCTGACCCACAAGAACCCCTACATCACCGGCCTCTCGCTGACCTATGCGATCGGCACGGCGGCGTTCATCCACGGCATTCCACTGTCGGGCATTCGCCAGTACATGTCGGCCCTGAAGGACAATCCGGAGACGCGTGACCGGACTGCCTCCAACGACGTCCGATTTCAGGTCGGCAACGAGGCTGCGGTGATGGGTGCCGACCTCAGCCTGAATCTCGACCCCGTCATTGTGACCCGGCTGTTTGGCATGAACTGTTTGTTGATGTTCATGCTGCCGGCGACCTATTTCCTGATCCACCGCTATCCCGAGGATTTCGAGATGGCGGTGCTGAGTGCGGTCAATGCCGGTGGCAACAATATGGCGCGGGCCTCGCTGGTCGGCGGCATGTCAGGGGCGCTGGTCGGGCTGAAGGGCATACCCGAGCGCTTCATTACCGGCCTCAAGGATCACCAACGGTTGCTTGAGCTTGCCGACAAGGTTGCCAGTCAGGGTAGCCAGGCGGAC
>CAZCVU010000133.1:0-7060 GCA_964501745.1 uncultured Flavobacteriales bacterium
GTGCTCCCCGACTGGCTGCAGGCCGCCGCTTGGGCGATGCCGCCCGCTTATGTATTGGAGGGCATGCGCGCGGTACTTTTCGAAACGTCGTTTCGCGGGGAACTACGCGTGCAATCGATGGCATTGAACGCATTCTACCTGGCGTTAGGCCTGATCGCGTTTCTCTATTCCTTTCGCGTTGCGCGGCGGCGTCGACTGTTACTGCAGATTAGTGAATAACTCTGCGTAGTAGCTCCGCGTCAGGACTTGTCGCTCACGCCGGCTTCCGCGAACGTCGCCATGCCGGCATGACATGCTGCCGCGGCACGCAATAACGCGAGCGCAAGCACGGCGCCCGACGCTTCACCCAGCCGCATACCGAGGTTGAGCAGCGGCGGTTTTTCAATCTGCTCAAGCAGACGTATGTGCGCCGGTTCCGCCGACAAGTGTCCGACGACGACGTGATCGAGTATGCCGTCTCCGAGTCTGCCGACAACCGCCGCGGCGGCCGTCGTTGCGTAGCCATCGAGAATCACCGGAACGCGCGCCACTCGCGCGGCAATGATCGCGCCTGTTATGGCGGCAAGTTCATGTCCCCCAAGATGGCGAAGTATTTCGAGCGGGTCTTCCAGCGCCGAAGCGTGCAGCTTTACCGCCTCTGCGACGACGCGTGTCTTCATTTCGAGCTGAGATCCTGCGACTCCGGTGCCAGGACCAGTCCAATCCTCCGCCGCCCCCCCGAACAGGGCGAGACAGAGAGCGGCGGCGCTGGTCGTGTTGGCGATACCCATCTCACCGAGGCAGATAACGTCGATCCCATCCTCGACAGCCGTCATGCCATAGGCGATCGAGCGGGCGCATTCCGCCTCGCTCATCGCCGGCTCGGATGAAAAGTCGCAGGTCGGTTGGTCAAGCGACATTTCGTAAACCCTGAGCTCGGCATCCATCAGCGCACAAAGTTGGTTCACCGCCGCTCCGCCAGCCTGAAAATTCGCTACCATCTGGGCGGTTACCGCCGACGGGAAGGCGGAGACGCCGCGCGCAGCCACGCCGTGGTTTCCAGCAAATACCGCGACCCGGGCCCGGTCGATCCGCGCGGGATGACGGCCCTGCCAGGCAGCCAGCCACTCTGCCAACACCTCGAGCCGTCCAAGTGCGCCAGGCGGCTTGGTCAGTTGGCCTTCGCGGTCACGCGCAAGGTCGGCCGAGGTTTGATCCGGTCCCGGCAGCTCGGCGACAATCGTTCGGATTTCGTCAAAGTTAGCGGTTGCTTGCTTAGCTGCCACGTTACTCCCCCGTCATCTGCGAATGCGGGGACGCATTGGCCGCACCGCGATACTGCTTTAATATTGGAGCGCGACCCTGCACGCAATCCGTCATTGGAATGTCGAACAGAATTGATGAGCCCAGCGGCGGCGGCACGCCGGCGAACTGGCACCGTGACATCGTTACGGCGATGCGATTTCTTACGCGCATTCCGATCGGGCGAGAAAGTGAAGCCCGTAGCGAACTGGCTGCTGCCGCCTGGGCATTTCCATTCGTCGGCGCGCTTCTCGGCGGCATAGGAGGCGCGGCATTTGCCGCCGCACTTGCGATCGGCCTGCCGTCCCTCGCGGCCGCGCTGATCGCACTCGGCACAATCACACTGGTCACCGGCGCGCTTCACGAGGATGGACTCGCTGACACAGCGGACGGACTGGGTGGCGGTTCAACACCTGAAAAGCGTCTGACAATCATGCGCGACAGTCGCATAGGCGCCTTTGGCACCTTGGCGCTGATCTTCACAATTTTGTTGAAGGCGAGTGCGCTCGCCGGTTTCGTAGATGCACGGACTGCAGCGATGGTACTGATCGCCGCCGCCAGTCTGTCTCGGGGAGTTCTGCCATGGCTCATGGTGAAATTGCCGCTCGCGAGCAAGACCGGCGTTGCCGCCGCGTCGGGTACGCCGTCACGGAGAACCGCTGCCGTCGCGGCGATTGTGGGCAGCATCTTGGCGCTCGTCTGCTTGGGGCCAACGCTGGGACTTCTGGCAACGGCACTGGCGGTTCTCGCTGCCTGGGTCGGCGCCCAGCTAGCGCGGCGGTTTCTCGGTGGCTATAACGGCGACTTGCTGGGGGCCGTCCAACAGGTCGCCGAGTTCATGGTCCTGTTGGGCATCGTTGCCGTAGTATAGAGGAGTCGCTGCTATGCCGACTAAGGTAACCCGCTGGTGGTGGGTGCGGCATGCTCCCGTTACGGCCCACAAAGGCCGCATTTACGGACAGCAGGACGTGGTGGCGGATTGCAGCGACCAAGCCGCCTTTGCGGCCCTGGCGCAAAGCCTGCCCGAAAGTGCGGTATTGGCGACCAGCGACCTGCAACGCACGCACCAAACCGCCACGGCAATCGCGGCAGCCGGTCTCGAGCTGCCTGAACCCATCATCGAGCCAGCCTTTCGCGAACAGTGTTTCGGTACCTGGCAGGGGATGCGCTATGACGAGTTCGACTCCCTGCGTGACAAACTAAGCCATCGGCATTGGCTATCACCGGCCTTCGAGAGACCGCCGGAGGGCGAGAGTTTTGCCGATGTGATCGCCCGCGTCGTGCCTGCGGTGATCCGTATAACGGCCGCACATGCCGGCCGCGACATCGTGGCGGTCGCGCACGGCGGCACCGTCCGCGCCGCCGTCGCGCTGGCGCTTGGCCTCGACCCGGAGGCAGTTCTTGCGCTCAGTGTCGACAACCTGTCCACGACTCGACTCGATCACATTGACGACGACGGCGAAGGTGTCGCTTGGCGGGTCGTGACTGTGAATAGACCGTCCCATTGACAGCGGCCCGAAAAGACACGAAGCCCGCCCCATGCAGTTTCAAAATCCCGGTCTCGACATCACTACATTTGCCATCTTACTGGCGATTGTCTGTCTCTTCGCGATCATGCTTCGCAGACGCCGGCGGCGGCCGACGCTCTTGGAACGACCGCCGCGTGATGTCGCCTACGAGTGGCTAGCCGAACCGTTGCTAAAAGCCTCGGCCAATTTTCGCGGCAAGTTCTCCGGTCTCGACGATTTGCCACAGACGGACGAAATTCAGCTCATTCGGCTGGGTGTCTTCAACCTGGGAACTGAGCCGGTCGAACCTGCAGAATTCGAGGTGCCGATTTCCATTTCATTCGAGCCGACGGCGACACTGCTTGTAGCAAGCGTTGGCGAGACACATCGAACGGCGGCGATCGATCCCGGCAGCGTGACATTGGAGGGGAGCAATGTTCGCATTGCACCGTTCAACATTGCTGCGGGCGGCACTGTGATCTTCAATATCATCGCCCGTAGTGGAGCACCGCACAGCGTCACGGGTTCTATTGCCAACTTCGGATCGCTGCGGCGCCTAAGCTAAGCCTCGGTGACACGGGCGAAGACGGCTGTATTGTTCGCACCGGTCTGTTAGCTTCGCGGATCGCTTCTGAAGTTCAATCAACCTCATGCCAGAAGATTCTCACATTCTGCCAGCTGTAACGCTTGTTCTTGGCGGTGCGCGCTCAGGCAAGAGCACCTGGGCCGAATCACTTATCGAGCAGCAAATGGACCAGACATGGGACGGCGCGACCTATCTTGCGACGGCGACGGCCGGCGACACGGAAATGGCTGAACGCATTCGGGCGCACCGTGAGCGACGCGGCGAGCGATGGCAGACCGTGGAGGAACCCCTGCAGCTAGTCGAAGCGCTTCGCGAACATGCCGATCCCGTTCGACCCATCCTTGTCGACTGCCTCACACTCTGGCTCAGCAATCTCATGCTGAGCGAGCGTGACGTCGCGCAGGAGATTCCGGCGCTGGCGGAGAGCCTCGGCGGCCTTGCCGGACCGGTGGTTCTGGTGTCTAACGAGGTTGGTCTCTCCATCGTACCGGACAACGCGCTGGCGAGGAGGTTTCGCGACCACGCCGGTCGCCTTAATCAACAGCTTGCAGTCAGGGCAGACTACGTGGTCTTTATCGCGGCCGGCCTACCGATCACGCTGAAATCACCTTGAGGTAATAGGGAGTAACGATGGCCCACCGCATTCCCACCACGGTCGTTACCGGCTTTCTAGGCGCCGGCAAGACCAGTTTGATTCGCCACATCGTCGAGAATAATGGCGGTCGGCGGCTGGCGTTCTTGATCAATGAGTTCGGTGACCTCGGCGTCGACCGCGAACTGCTCCTGGGATGCGGCATCAAAGGTTGCGACGAGGATGACGTGGTAGAACTTGCCAACGGCTGCATCTGCTGCACGGTTGCAGATGACTTTGTGCCGGCGATGGAAACGCTGCTCTCGCGTGACGAGTTGCCCGACCACATCATTATCGAAACCTCAGGTCTGGCCTTGCCCAAACCGCTCGTGCAGGCGTTCAACTGGCCGGAGATCAGAGCGAACGTCACTGTTGACGGCGTCATTGCAGTGATCGATGCGGCCGCCGTCGAAGAGGGCAAGTTTGCCGATGATCCCGATGCCGTGGAGGCCCAGCGCAGCAGCGATCCGTCGCTCGATCACGAGTCGCCGCTGGAGGAGGTATACGAGGATCAACTGGCCTGCGCCGACATGGTGATCCTAAACAAAGCCGATCTGTTGGAGGAAGCGGCGCTCCGCCAAGTATCCGACAGTGTCGGCGAGCGCATTCGCAGCGGTGTATCCGTTGTCTCGACGGCTCACGCCCAGATCGCACCGGAGCTCCTGCTGGGGCTGGGTGCGGAAGCCGAATCCGATCTGAAGTCGCGGCCATCGCATCACGACGGAATCGACGGCGAACACGATCACGACGATTTCGACAGTTTTACCTTGGACCTCGGCCCGATCGAGGACGCAGACCTGTTTCAGTCCCAACTCACCGAAATCGTGCGGACGCATGGAATCCTGCGAATTAAGGGCTTCATCGATCGCCCGGGACGCGACCGGCGCGAAGTCATCCAAGGCGTCGGCCCGCGTTTCGAGCGCTATTTCGACCGCGATTGGCGTCCGGAGGAGGACCGTAGAACCCGGATCGTCGTCATTGGCGAATCTGGCCTCGACCGCCAGTCCATCGCGGCCGCGCTCAATGGGCGTCAACTCGCGTAGAAAGAACGGCGGCTAGAGGAGACAAAGCACGCCATAGCATGCGCCGAATCCGAATTTGAAGATCAGATAGAAAATGGTATCGAGGGCAACGCCCAGGCCGAGAATGGCCAAACACACGAACAGCAGGAAATACAGGACCCCGGTCCGTGTGATGCGCGGCCCGGGTACATCCTGACCGTGGATCAGCTGGCGTCTTTTCCATCTCCCTCGCATCCAGCGAGGATAGCCCACATGTACGGCGGATTACAGCGGTGAGCGTTGCGGATTCGCACGTTCGCGGTGGCTCGCAGGCGGGGATCGGCTTCGAATGGGACACTACGCCCCGCGAGGCCTGGGAGATGATGGTCTCCGCTGCCGGGAAATCTTCGTTGCAGCAATCCTGGGGCTTCGGCGAGAGCGTTCATGCGCTCAAGCGCTACCGCATCCTGCATGGAGTCGCCCGCAAGGGCGGGCAGCCGATTTCGATCGTCCAGGTGGTCCGCAAAAGACTGGCTGGCATCTTGACATTGTCACAGGTAACGCGGGGTCCGCTTTGGCTGACGCAGCAACTGACAAGCGCTGAAAAGCTGCGGGTTCTCGAGTTGATCGTCGAACGGCTGCGGCGGCAGCGTCGCGATATCGTCGTCTGGATGCCGGAAGCGGTCGACGAGCCGGAAAACCAAGGCTTGTTGAGGGCGGCGGGACTGCGGCGCATGCTCACCGGCTACAGCTCGGTCTGGATCGATTTATCGCAACCGACGACAGAGTTGCGCGCCCGGCTTCATGGCAAATGGCGAAACGCCCTGAGCGCCGCGGAAGCTGACGGGATGCCGGTTCACATCAGCGAACAGGCGCATCATTTCTCCTGGCTCATCGACAATTACGACACGCTACGACGCCAACGACGTTTCACCGCACCAAACGGCAAGCTGTTACGCACACTTGCAGACAATGTCGGCACCGGGAACAGGATTGTGCTGCGCGCCTTGGATGCGGACGATCCGATCGCCGGAATCCTGCTGATACGTCACGGTGCAGCGGCCACATATGTCGCGGGATGGACCAGCGAGTCCGGTCGGCGACGTCGCGCGCACAATCTGCTTCTCTGGCATGGTATCGGCGAGTTGCAGCGGCTTGGCGTCGACTGGCTCGATCTTGGCGGCGTCAATAGCCGCGACGCGCCTGGGGTTGCCCGCTTCAAACTAGGCATGGGCGGTGAACTCTACACACTTGCCGGCCTCTACATGTAAAGTTGCCTGTAGAGGCAGATTGTTGACTCCGCAAAGGGAATAGCCACGACATGCATCTTCTCGCCGCACAACCCGGCACCGTTGACGACGGCTCGGAGGCCGTTGATCTCGACCAGACACCTGGCGAGGTCGTGTTTTTGACGGCTGCCGACAGCGAGATTGCCAGTCTTTCGGCGGCTCAGCATCAGCGACGGTCTGAAGATCCGTCGGCGCCAAGCCTGCGGTTGGCCAACCTGATGCAGCTCGGCCACAACCTTTCCGTTGACCTCTATATCGAGAGCGTGGTGAGCCAGGCCAAGCTGGTCGTTGTCCGCTTGCTTGGAGGTCGTGGCTATTGGCCGTATGGCGTCGAGCGTCTGACCGCTGTCTGCCGCAAGAGCGGCATCGCGCTGGCCCTGCTTCCCGGCGACGACCAGCCGGACGCCGAGCTCCGCGAGCTTTCGACGCTGCCGCAGCAGCCGGCCCATCGCATCTGGCAATACTGCATCCACGGCGGGCCCGAGAACGCCGTCAATCTACTGCGCTACGCTGCAACCCTGATCGACGATAACGACGCCAGCGGCACCGACACCGACACGCTGTGGAGAGAACCCGTCGAGCTGCTGCGGGCCGGGCTGTATTGGCCTGGCATCTCACAGCCCGGACTGCAGGACCTGCCATTGCGTGCCGAATGGCCGACGGTCATGCTCACCTTCTACCGCGCCCTGGTGCAGGCCGGGAACACGGGCGTCATCGATGCGATGATAGAAAGTCTGCGCGGCTGCGAGTTGAACGTCGCTCCG
>CAZCVU010000134.1:0-7034 GCA_964501745.1 uncultured Flavobacteriales bacterium
GAGCTGCTCCCGCTTCTCGTCAAGCGGCTGCTCGGTCGGCCAGCGGTGATAGGGGTTCGCCGTCACCGAGACATAGCCCGCGGCGGCAAACCGCTCGGCGGTGTCGGTGGTGAACAGGTCGTCGGCCAGGCTGGCATGGGCCGGGTTGTGCATGCCGATCAGCAGGCCCGGAAATGGACCTTCGCCATCGGGTTGGGCGATCACCAGCTCCATCGGGCTGCCATCGACGGCAATGGTTTCACTATGATGCATGACTTGCTCCTCCTCTGTCTTCATTCGGTGCTGAATATGATCTGCTGCGCGCCTTGCCACAACACCAGCTTGCCGAACTCGGCAAGTTGCTCACGGCCTTGCGTGACGGTCAGGAAATGGTTGCCCGCCAGCATTCCCATCTTACTCGCGAACTGGCTGCTGCCGTAAGCAAACAGGATCTCGGTCTCGCTGATGCCGCCGGGGTAGAGCAGGATATCGCCGCGCGCGGGATAGGCGGTGTGGTTCTCGAGCTTCAGGCCGGTCTCAAGATCGGCCAGCGGAATCCAGACGGCCTCACCGCTCCAGCGGGCGTGGATCACCTGGCTCTGATAGGGCAGGCGCGCTTGAAACCAGGCACAGGTGTTTGGCGCCTCTTGCAGATTGAAGTCGGCGCGGAAGCTGAACGGGCCGGTGGCGATCTTGACTGTGTCCATGGCTCGTGCCTCGCTAGCTGGACCGAGCGTCCGCGCTGGCAGCTTCGTCAGCCTCTTGATCGGCGGGCGGCTTGCCACCAGAGCGCTCGTGGTAGGCCAGGTAGGCGACGCTGGCGAAGATCATCGAGCCGCCGACCCACAGGAAGACGTCGGGGATCTCGCCGAAAAACACGAAGCCGACCAAGGCCGCCCAGATCAGCTGCAGAAACATCAGCGGCGTCACGACGCTGACCTCCGCTACCCTGAACGCCGCCGCTGTCAGATACTGGCCCAGGGTCGCGCTGAGGCCGATCGCCGCCAGCCATCCGAGCAACGTCCAGCTCGGCCAGGTCCAGAAGAACGAGGCCGGCAGCAACAGCATCGGCGTCATCAGGCAGGTGACGTAGACGGTGATGGTGATGGCCGCTTCGGTGCGGGCCAGACTTTTCATGATCAGAAAGCCGACCGCGGCCGTGCAGGCGGCCCATAGCGCCGCCAGCGTGCCGACCTCGATGGCGACAATGCCGGGTCGGACGACGATCAGCATGCCGCAAAAGCCGACCACAACGGCCGCCCATCGCGGCAGCCTGACGACCTCATGCAGGAACAGTGCAGCCAAGGCCGTGCTGACGATCGGCGCGAAGAAGAACAGCGCCGTCGCCTCGGCCAACGGGATCAGCTTCAGCGCCACGAAGAAGCCGAGGACGCCGATGACATGAAGCGCGCTGCGAAAAATGTGGAGCGGCAGCCGCTTGGTCGCGAACGGTCGCAGCCCCTGCCGCATCAGCCAGGGGGCGATAAACAGCAGTCCGAAGAACGACCGGAAGAAGGCGACCTCGAAGGGATGCATGTCGAGCAGCGCATGGCGCGCCATGCCGAACGAGGCCATCAGCGCCAGCCCGGAGAGCACCATCGCCGCCATGCCGCGCAGGTTGCCGGGGATCAGCAGGAAGGCGTCGCGCGCGCGCGCAATAGTGCTGCTGTGGTCCATCTGGCTCGCTTGTGCTCCCAGGGGGGCTCCCCGTGGCCAATTTTCGGTTTGACCGGCTTTATGGCGAACGATAGCGCGGGCCTGCGGCCGTGGGAAGCAGGCCACGATCATCCACAATAACGCGCTAGCCGCGAAGAGAGTCCTTGAAGGGGCATAAATAATCCCTAGAATGTCAGAAATGATATTGGTCTGAAATGCGCCCGCACGGGAGAGGTCCCGGGCGGGCTTTTGAGTCCAGCCGCAAGGATTACGGCCTGACCACGCCGTATCACCTCATGAGCCCAACCATCGCCGCCTTCGGGCGGTTTTTTCATGTGAAGGACACAACACGATGACAAGTGATCGTGAAACGAGCGACTGGTGGCGCAGCCGATGGGCGGGCCAGCAACCCCGATCTTGGCCAACTAGTCGCAGTGTAGGGCCAGCAGCGTCTTCATCAACCCAGGCGACCAGTTCCAATCCTTCGAGTGGGTTTCGCGCAGGTAGCGAAGCTCCGTTGCGTAGGCCTCGAGTTCGCGCTCGCGGATGCAACTCGGACCGATACCACTGGCGACCTGCGCATGATGCAGCAACTCATGCAGCAAGGTGCCGGCATCGACCGGCGAATGGGCGCGCCAACCCTGCGTTAGGTAAAGGATCTGGTGATCGTAGTCGTAGCCGGCAATCAGGCGTCGGCCGCCATAGTTGAAGCGCGTCTTGGGCAGAGACTCGACGACCCGGATCTGTGGGATCGCTACGACCGGGTAGTGGGTGTTGGCCGCAATCCAGGCCATCAGCTGATCGGCCCGCTGATCGAGCGTGTTGCCGCCCGAGATCGACGGTAACGGCGCGCAGGCGGCGAGCAGGATGGCCAGGACAACTGAAATTGCGGTGCGCATGCGCCGGAGCTTAACGCTGCCGCAAGGCGGACGGCTAGTGCAACGCTAAGGAGGTGCGGGTTTGAGAATTCCCCTAGCTGCCGAATCCTATCAGGCGCGCTCGCGCCCGTTGTCCGCCCAGCGGTTGGTCAACCTCTACCCGGAGCGGGCGCCGGACGCCGCCAAGTCGCCGCTGGCGCTGTTCGGAACGCCGGGGTTGAAGCTGTTCGCCACCGCGGGCGACGGGCCGATTCGCTGTGGCCACGTGATGAATGGGACGCTCTATGTGGTGAGCGGCACGGAGGTCTACTCGATTGATGCAGCGGGCACGGCGACGGACCTCGGCGACATCAGCGGCAGCGGCGCCGCCAGCATGGACGACAACGGCAGCGAGCTGGTGATCGTCTCCGGCGGCAACGGCTGGGTCTACAACGGCTCGACGCTGACAGCGATTGCGGATGCCGACTTTCCGACCGTTACATCCGTCACCTTCCTCGATGGCTACCACATATTCTCGAAGGAAGACTCGGGCCAGTTCGTGATCTCGGCGTCCTACGACCCGACCTCCTATGACGCTCTCGACTTCGCGACGGCGGAAGCCGATCCGGACAATCTGGTGCGGGTGCTGACCGACCATCAGGAACTCTGGCTGTTCGGCGAGAAGACGACGGAGATCTGGTACAACTCGGGCGCGGCTGCCTTTCCGTTCGAGCGCATCTCCGGTGCATTCATCGAACGCGGATGCTGCGCGCTCAACTCGGTCGCCAAGATGGATAACTCCGTGTTCTGGCTGGGCGACGATCTGGTCGTTTACCGGGCTGCGGAATACACGCCGCAGCGAGCCTCGACCCATCCAATCGAAGGCGCGATCGCAACCTTTGCGAACCCGTCGGTGGCCGAAGGCTGGACCTATATCCAGGACGGACACTCGTTCTACGTGCTGACCTTCGAGGAAGCGACATTCGTCTATGACGCGGCCTCGGGCCTGTGGCACGAACGCCAGAGCTACGGGCTCAATCGCTGGCGCGCGACGTGTGGCAGCTACGCCTATTCGAAGACGCTGGTCGGCGACTACGACAACGGCAACGTCTACGAACTGGACCTGAATACCTACCAGGACAACGGCGGCACGATCCTGCGCACGGCGATCTCGCCGCCAATCCACGCAGACACCAACCGCACCACAATGTCGCGCTTCCAGGTCGAAGTGGAAAGCGGGTCCGGCCTGACGACGGGCCAGGGCGCCGATCCGCAGGCCATGCTGTCCTGGTCCGACGACGGCGGCCGGACGTTTGGCAACGAACACTGGGCCTCGCTGGGCGCGCTTGGCGAATACAAGCGCCGTGTGATCTGGCGCCGCCTCGGTCAGTTCCGCGAGCGCATCATGAAGCTGCAGATCTCCGATCCGATCAAGGTGGCGATTATCGCCGCCGATGCCGACACGCAGGTTGGCTGATGGCCGAGTTTCAAATTCCACCAGGATGGACAAAAAACCGGGCCATCGTCGGCTACCTGCAGGCCATCTCAAGGAAGGCGGCAGCGGTTGCCGATCTCGACCAGACGATCTCGAACCCGCCGACGCAGGCGGAGGTCCAGGCGATCTCCGACAAGTTGGATGAACTGCTGGCGGCTCTCAGGACGGCCGAAAAACTGAAAACGTAGGAGCAAAGGCATGGCAGGAATTTTCGACGCTATCTTCGATGACTTCGGCCTCGACGATTTGATCGATGTCGGTGTTTCGGTGATCGGTGCCAAGATGGGCTCGGACGCAGCCGGCAAGGCTGCCGCCGCAGAAGCACAGGGCGCGAACGATTCAGCAGCGCTGCAGCGCGAATTCTACTATCGGAACCGGGCCGACCTGGCGCCTTACCAAGACGTCGGCACCAACGCGCTTTACAACCTGGCCGCGCTGCACGGTGTCGAATATGCCAATGCGCCGGGCAACTTCGAGGACAGGGCGAGGACAGCGGCGTCACGTTTTCTGGCCTCCCCCGCCTACAACTTCCGTCTCGGTGAAGGCGTTAGAGCGCTCGACCGGTCGGCTGCTGCGCGCGGCCAACTGCTGTCAGGTGCCCAGACCAAGGCCGTGCAAGGCTACGGCCAGAATCTGGCCAGCGCCGAGTATGGCAACTACCTCAACCGGCTGGCCAATCTGGCGGGTGTCGGGCAGACAGCCAGCAGTTCGGCCGCCACACTTGGCGCCAACGCCGGCGCGCGAATTGGTAATGCGCTCTACAACGCGGGCGCTGCCCGAGCCAGCGGCTATGCCGGACGAGCCGATGCCGTCAAGGGCGGCGTCCGGAACGCGCTTTACGGATTTAGACCGTAGGCTGAAAGTAGGACAACGACAGGAGATGGGCTTCCCCTCGCGACAATTCCGGGCCACAGTCGGAGCCCATCCGGCTTCGAGCGGGGAACGACTTGGTTTCACGAATGTTGGCAGCCGTGCGCGGCCTCAGCGGCAACCTGCGGGGCATGGCGCTGATGTTCGTCGCCATAATCGGCCATTCCATCTCGCTCGGCATGGTGCGGCAAGTTTCGGCCGAGCTGCACACCTTCGAGATCATCTTTCTGACGACCCTGACCGGTCTGCCGGTTCTGCTGCCTTGGTTCGTACGCCACGGTCTCGAGCCGTTTCGCACCACGCGCCTCGGCCTGCACCTCGTGCGTACCGCGATCGCGGTGTTCGGCCTGACGGCCTGGTTCCATGCGGTCGCCATCACGCCGCTTGCTACCGCCTCGGCGTTGAGCTTCTCCGCACCGATCTTCGCCACCGTGTTGGCGGTACTTGTACTCGGCGAAAAGGTTGGCGGCGCGCGCTGGTTCGCCGTCTTTCTGGGCGTGGCCGGCATGCTTGTAATCCTCCGGCCAGGCTTTATCGCCCTTGAGCTTGGGCCGTTTCTGGCCGTAACCTCGGCGCTCAGTTACGCCGTGACCCTTATTATCATCAAGGTTCTGAGCCGCACCGATTCGAGCGTCACCATCCTCGCTTACGTGATGGTGCTGTTCGTGCCGTTGACGTTTGTGCAGGCCTTGCTCGTGTGGCGCTGGCCAAGCCCGGATGCGTGGATGTGGCTGGTTGGGATCGGCGTCATCGGCACCGCTGCGCAGCTCTTGTTGACGCAGGCACTGAAAGAGGCGGAGACCAGCGTCGTGATGCCGCTGTTCTTCTTCCATCTGATCTGGATGTCGGTGATCGGCTTCGCGTTTTTCGGCGAAATCCCGTCCGTATTTGCCTGGATCGGCGGCGTCATGATCATCGCCAGCGGGACGTTTATCGCCTACCGCGAGAGCCGGGCTAAGAAGGCGTTGCCAACGACGGCGGATGGCCCAGGCTAAAACTGAGTCCAGTGTCCGCTCTCAGCATACTCGGCTTGAAAGTTCGAGAGAACGCTCTAGTCAATCGGGCAACCAAACCCGTTCGTGCAGCAAGTTCCACTATTTACTTTAGGGCAAATACGGTCAGGCCTTGATATCGATGAGGCTTCCCGGGCTCGCGATCGCGCGCTCGACCGACCCCTGCAACCCGTTGGTCCTAACGGAGGTTGCGACGCTTGCCACGCGCTGGCTTTCGCTGAGGGCACGAGCGGTCGAACCTTCGATCGAACCGGCCCCGGATTCAGTAGCAACACTGCCCGTGTAGGATTTCCGGACCCGGTCTTCAACCTTTTCGGAGACCGAAGCGATTGTCGTATTGCCCTCGCCCTCTCCGCTAACAGCAACGTCGAAGTCACTCGGCGTTATGACATTCGTGGCAAGGGCAGCGAACGACAGCGGCTTCGCGGCGACATCTGCTGCCGAGCCGGCTTCCTGCTGTGAGATGATTTCGTCGGCCTTTTGCGAGGCTTCGAGCTCACCCTCCTGCCTCGCTACCCGGACCGACAAGCCCGCGACGCTGAATCCAGCGCCGACGCTATCGATGGCCACCTTATCTCTCCCCAAAAAGATCTGGTGTCGATCATGCCCACGTTGCTAGATGATACAAAATGACAAGATAATCAACATGTCAAGAATTAATGAGTGAATTCAAAGGGTTCAAGAGATGGATTGGGCGGTATCGGAAACTGGCGACGGCGAAGAGCTGGTCTGGCGGCGGCCGCAATCGGAAGTGGTATCGCGGACGGGAACGCTGCATTCTGGCCGCCGCTGACGTATACTTAGGTTGCGGCATTGATCGGCTGCTCGCTGGCAGTGAGTCCGCTAATTGGAGCAGTTCCAGACAATCTAAAGCTGGAATTGTCGCTTCAATTCGGTTTTGCGAACGTACCACAACTTCTCTGCACGCGGAAGTAGAGGCGTCCGCTTAACATAGCGTGGCGCCGCATTTCTTGCGGCAACGATCGAACCTCATTCATTACGCCGCCTTCGGGCGGCGTTTCTCATGGAGGCAATATGGCCAATCGATTCAACCTTCCCGTCAGCCAAGAACTCGACGGCAATGGCGATCCCTATTCGGGCGCCAAGCTCTATTTCTACGAGACCGGCACGTCCACACCGCTCGATACCTATTCGGATTCGTCG
>CAZCVU010000135.1:0-7017 GCA_964501745.1 uncultured Flavobacteriales bacterium
CGCTATGACCGATGCGCCCACACTTTCTTCTCAGCCATATGCATCGCCGCTTTCATCATCTTCTATCTCAATCAATGAGTCCTGAGCCTAGTCCATCGACGGTCGCAGCAGCTATCGCATCCAACGCGCCGATCGCACCGGCGACGATTTCCACGGTTCTGCCGGTGGCCGAGGCTGCCGCTTGTAGTTCGTTGAAGAAATCCTGGTCGGCGAGGGCACCAACACTGACGATTACAAGATCGCTTTGAGATCGCAGTATTGTGGGACCGTAAGCTTTGAGCGCAGAGTGCCCCGCTACTTCTGCGATTACGTCGGGACGGAGTTCGAGCAGATCATTCAGTGAGTGGACAATCGGAGCGTCATGAATATCGCCTCGCCCACAAGGGCGCTGGACCAGGGCACCGACAATTTGCGGTCCAGACCCTCCATGGAGTAGCTGGACGACCGACAATCCGATGGAGCCCAGGCCTAGCAGACCGACGGTTACGCGTTTCGAACGACACTCAGAATACGATTCGTCACCCATTCCCTGTGGCGCGCATGAGCCACTCAACAGCGGCGTTTCCTGGACCCGAACACGTGACTACTCGAGGCTCAGAAGCCTCGCCGGGTTTGTGCACATCATGGTTCGGATATCCTCCGATGAGAAGTCCATATCGAGAAAGCATGCAACCGCCATCCGCATGCCCTCGACGGGCGTCGGGAGAGCCCGTATCCCGTAATCGGAGCTGATAATGAAATGCTCGGGGCCGATTTCGCGGATCTGGTCGCCCAAACCTCGAAGATTGGGCCGGTGTTTGGCGACATCGAGGACGACGTCGTACATGTAGTCGGATTCAACGTAATAGTGGGTTCTTGGGATAGCCCCGGCGCCAATAAACTGGGCTACCGAGTGTTCCAAATAGGCTCCTTTTTTTGCTACGGTTTTTTGTTCTTCGATCGACAATTCCGCCAAAGCGTGTTCGGCGATGACGATATTCTTGATGCCGTACGTACCGGCAAGCTCAACAAGCCGTTTGGCCTCATCGCCCGAGACATGTCCCGTATTCAGATAAATGCCCGGATGTTGGGCAATAAGGGTCAGGATCTCTTCAATCTCGGGTGTCACGGTGTCTAATGGGATCCGGATGGCACGGGGGAATTCTTGGTCCCTGAACTTCGGATAAAGGTCCTTGATTAGGACCGGTTTTCCATCCTTGATTCGGGCCTCGCGGGAAGCCATGAAGTGCGTCGTATGCGTGCCGAACTGCACGAATTTTGCGCCCGCGCCGTAGTGAAGCGCCGTCTTGACGGCGCGCGGATTAATTCCCCCATAGTCCGAGTTGAGGATAATTCCGCCATAGACTTCGATGCCGGGCACCCGTCGCTGTACCAACCACGCCGTCCCGCAGCTTTGAGAGAACACATCCATGTAGACGATTGCGCGCATTCCGGCGGCACGAGCTTCTTCGGCGGCTTCGAATGGATCGACACGACGGGGGCTCGAACTCAAATGAGGGCCGGCGTGCACGTGTATGTCGATAGCGCCTTGAAGCAATTCATTAGTAAGATCCATCGATCGCGTATTAAAAGTTTCACTTTTTATTGACATGATTGCGTCAAACTCCTCCATAGAATCGGGTTTCTGAATTATGCGATGGACTAAGCCCCGTCGACAAACTGCGACGCGCCAGCCGCAAGTCTCGATTGATCGGACGTAAGGAAGACGACCGCACCGACGACAGCGTCAGGATCGCCGCATCGTCAACGAGGACATCGAGTTGCCGAGAGGTATCAGCCGACACTCCCCATATGAATCCCGGTCTCGGTCAAAAATGTAGCCATCAAGGCTGCTCTGGGCAATCTTGATCGCAGCTCACGAAGATGTCTGCATGGATTGCTCATCAACCACCATTCAAGTGGCCTCCCAGGCAGCGTTTGGCTCTGCTTTCCGTCATCGAGGCACACCTTTCGCGTCGTTTTCCTTCCCTCGGCATCACTCGGGTCATGCCAAAGCTGGCGGCGGCCGAAATCGCGCGATTGGCCGCAGGATTTCGGAGAACTGCGTCCTCGGCACCGCGACCTCGGCGATGATGGTACGGCGGACCGCGAACTCGGTCGCGCCGTATGTGCCGTTCGAGAACGCGCCGGACCAGGGTGCCGGCAGGGGCCGTCAAGCCGAACCCAGGGGAGGGGCCGAGTAGCGCTGCGGAAACGCCTTCGCTCTAGCGCTTTCGCGCGGCAAGGCAGCCGAGCCTCGAAGAGCGAAGGTTGGCGGATGGGGTGGGATTCGAACCCACGAGGGGCGTTAACCCCTGCCGGTTTTCAAGACCGGTCCCTTCAACCACTCGGGCACCCATCCGTTGGTCAGGAATGACGTGGAGCATTGGAAACGCATTTTCCGGGGTATTCCCAACCGCTCACCTAGGTCACACAGCGCCCGGCGAAGGTCAAGATTCGTCGTCGTCGGTCTTGTCTACAAATTCGCGCCAGCGTACCATTTCGCTGCTACTGGCACGCCGCGTCCAAGGTCTTCGGACTGGGGAGGCGAGGGGCTCATCTAAAACGGGCCGGTTGGATGTGCTGGCGATTGTTGGCAGAGGGATTGGTTATGGCGACTGGATTCGTAAAACTGTTCAACCCAAACACCGGCTACGGTTTCATCCAGCCGAGCGATGGCTCGGAAATGGCCTTTGTCCACAAGAATGCGATCGAGGATGCCGGACTTGAGACCTTAGTTGAAGGTCAGAAGGTTCAATACGACCTGGTTCCGGGGATGGACGGCAAGTCGGCCGCGGAAAACCTCGTCATTCTCGATTGAACCTTAGGCCTGCGCGGCTTTCGATCAGGCTGCGCTATTCGCCGTTCGCTCTTCCCGCCGCGCCAGGAACTCCTCGGTGGTGTTGGTGTGCGGGAACGGTTCGGACGGTACTGCCAGATCGAGCGCCTTGCAGATCGGTTCCCAGCCATCTCTGGCCTGCCATTCCAGCAGCCGATCTGCCGGCACGGTTTTCCTGACACGCGCATTATGCGCCTCAAATGCGGCGATTGAGGCTTCACGGTCGTCGATCCGCGAGGTGAAGCGGGCCTCGAACAGCGCTTCCAGCATCGCCTGCCGTTCGGGCGTACGGCTGGTGAAGTTGGTAAATATCGTACTGCTAGCACTCTTCCACCACGATTCGGCGTCGCGCACGGAAAGCAGCACCAGCGCATCGGGGAAGACCGCGCTTATCTCCGGCCAGAAGGAGCAAGCCGACCAATCGACTGCGGCGGCGTAGTCCTTAAAGAACGCCTTCCAGTCCGGCATTTTGCCGACTGAGGCGTCGTGCCAAACTTGCGTGTGATCGGGGTGCTCTGCGGCGACATGCATATGGTAGCAGGGTGCGCCGAGCAGTTGCTCCAAGGCAGTCATAAGCGAAAACGTGCCGGTTCGGCCTAAGCCAGCGCCTACGATTCTCATTGGCTGTCCCCACCCAGGTACGTCGCATTATGGAGCTGCGCCGTTAGCAAGCCGCGCCTTCTGCCTGGCACCTCACATCATCCGGCTGATGATCTTCTCGGCCTGCTTCTTGTCTAGCCCAAGCGGGCGATAGCTCAGCGGGCCGCCGTCATCGAGAACCGGCTCCTGTTGCTCCAGCGTCGGCCTGCCTTCGATCTGCAGAAACACGCCGGTGTAGATCTTATCGCCCCAGACCATGGCCTTCTCGCAGGCGCTCTTCCAGTCGCTGCTGTCGTGGCCTTCATCCTCGAGCCGCGTCACCCGTGGCTTGAAGAACGGGAAATCGTTGTCGTGGTTGAAGGTGATACACGGGCTTAGCACGTTGATATGCGCAAACCCCTTATGCTCGATCGCCATCTTCAGCAGCATCGTTAACTGCTTGATATCGCCGCTGAAGCCACGGGCGACAAATGTCGCGCCGTTCATGATCGCCGAAGTCAGCGGATTAATCGGCATCTCGATGCTGCCGAATGGTGTGCTCTTGGTCTTCATGTCGAGACGGCTGGTCGGTGAAATCTGGCCGGTTGTCAGGCCGTAGATCTGATTGTCCATGACGATGTAGGTCAGGTCGACGTTGCGCCGCGCGGTATGCGTGAAATGGTTGCCGCCGATACCGTAACCATCGCCGTCGCCGCCGGTGACGATGACGGTCATTTCATGATTGGCCATTTTGGCGCCGGTGGCGACCGCCAGCGATCGGCCATGCAGCGTGTGCATGCCGTAGGCGTTGAAGTAGCCGGGGAAATTGGAAGAACAGCCGATGCCGCTGACGTTGAGGATTTCGTGTGGCCGCAGGCCAAGCTCCGAACAGGCCTTCTTAAGACTGTTGAGAACACCGAAATCGCCACAGCCTGGACACCAGTCGGGGTCAACCTTGCCCTTGAAATCATTTGCCGTGAGGGCAGGGACCTCCCGTTCCTTCTTTGTGAGTTCGTTCATATCGTTCTCCTCACACCATGATTTCCTGAACCGGGACAGTGTGGTCGGTCTGTCCCGAATGCTGTTCCGTCACGCCGTCAACGATATGGTGCGGCATGAACGGTTCGCCGTCATATTTGCGGATATGGCCGTCGACGCTAAGTCCCGTTTCGCTGCGCATGTAGCGGTAGAACTGTCCCGAGTAGTTGTTTTCAACGACAACCGTGTGCTTGGCTTTGGAAACGATATCGATGACTTCGGCGGCGTGGAACGGAACCATCCATTTGATGGGCAAGTGGTTGGCGGTAATACCCGCTGCTGCCAGCTGCACAATCGCTTCCTTGATCACGCCGTAGGTTGATCCCCAGCCAATCAAGGTTATCTCGGCCTCCTCAGGCCCCTCTAGCTTGGGTGGTTCGATTGCCTCGATGACATTCTTGAATTTACGCGCCCGTTTCTCGACCATCCGCCGGCGCTTGTGCGGATTTGTGAACTCGTCGCTGATCAGGACGCCATTCTGATCCTGTTCGTCGGTTGCGACGACATGTACGTAGCCCTCCAGCCCGGGAAGCGCCCGTGGCGAGCCGCCGCTTTCGGTATCCTGATATCGCAAATATTCGTCGTCTTCTCCTGACTTTGATGCTTCGGTGATGATCGCGCCACGGTCGATCTGCGGCTGCATGTCGATGGCGCCCGGGTCAACCGCAAAGGTTCCCTCCGAAATCAGCAGGTCGGTGATGACAATTCCGGGGCATTGGTGCCGTTCGCAGAGATTAAACAGCTCAGGAATGGTGTTGTAGGCGTCAAGCGCGTCCACAGGTGCCACGATGATGCGCTCAAAGTCGCCCTGACTGGCACCGAGCGCCTGCCACAAATCGCCCTGTTCGGTCTTGGTCGGGAGACCCGTCGACGGGCCGGCGCGCTGCACGTTGATAAAGACCGCGGGCAGCTCCATCATGCTCGCACTGCCGATTGCCTCGGTCATCAGGGCGAAACCGCCGCCCGAGGTTGCGCACATGGCCCGGCAGCCGGCATGGGCCGCACCGACAACCATGTTGGCGACGGCGATTTCGTCTTCGGCTTGACGAACCAAAATTCCCAGTTCCGGTCCATTCCTGGCCATCCAATGCAGGACGCCGGTCGATGGGCTCATCGGATAGGCGGAATAGAACTTGACGCCGGCAGCAGCCCCGCCCATGGCCAGCGCGTCGTTACCGGTCCACAGCGCCAGTGGATTCGGCCCTTTCGAAATCGCTTCGGGATAGCGAGCGAAGTTCGCGGCCGCGTGGTCGAAGCTGGCACGGGCGACGCGGACGTTCTCATCGACCGTATCCTGTCCCTTGCGTTGAAGTTGCAGGGTCAAAGCGCCCTCAAGGTCCTGAAAATCCATACCAAGCAGGAACGTGATGACACCGAGCGCGGTTGTATTCTGGACTAGGCGATTGCGACTCTTATCTGATAGCTCGCCGACCGGCATCGGACACATCTCGACGCCTTCGGCCGCCGTCCCCGGGGTCACAGTGTCGCCGTTGAAGATCACCCGCGTACCCGGGCGCATCAGACCGAGATGCCGGTCCATGGTATCTTGATTGAGGCAGACCAGCAGATCCAGCCGGTCGCCATGGCTATGAACCGGTTGGTCGCTGATCCGCACTGTGAGGAAGATATGGCCGCCGCGTACGATTGACTGATACGCGTTATAGGCATTGAGGTGGAGGCCGCGGCGGACGAAAAGGCGGGCAAGGATATTGCCAGGCGTCGCGATGCCTTGTCCTGCCGCTCCGCCAATGGCCAGCGAAAAATCGAAAACTCTCCTATCCAATCTTGACGCTCCATACGTAGCGTTTCATTTGCTGCGTATTGTAGCTGCTTGGTTTGATCAGGGATAGCCGGGACGCTTTAAAGGCAATCCGAATGCGATCGTTACGCGGCTTCGGCAGAGCATCGTCAAGGCACTGGTCGAGGAGGCTGACGGTGCGCCTGGAGCCAACTCTAGCCCGCTGGATTCGGACCCGGATTCAAGCTTTGACCGTGTCGGCCGCAGGTTAGCCGATCGGCGCCGGAATCGGTAAGTCGTACGTCGCGGCAAGTTCGACGAGCTTGTTCCAAATCGATACCGGTACAGGGATTCCGTCGCGCGAGCGTTGCGCCTGAACACTGTCGCCACGCTCGCCCGGCAGCAGAATCTGATCGACATCAGGCGTGCTCGGCAGGCTCTTGAGTGCAGACGACAACTCGTCCACGTTCTGCTTGAAGCCATCGAGATCGGTAAATGCGGAAATATTGATGGCAATGACTGCAGCATTCTGACGGTGGCGCTGGCGCTTTCCCGTCAAACTGTCGGCGATGATCGGCTGGCCGGCGAGCAGACTTGTCAGGCACTCGATCATCAACGAAAGTCCGGCGCCTTTTGGTCCTCCAAGGGGGCGTGGCAGGGACGCCTTCATCGGATCGTTGGTTGGCTCCCCGGCATCGTCGAGCGCCCAGCCGTCAGGAACCGGCGTGCCGGTGTTGCGGGCATGCATCAATTTTCCGAGAGCAGCGACGGCAGTCGCCATATCGAGCGAGACAATCTTGGCTGCGGACCCGGGAACCGCAATTGCCAATGGGTTGGTGGCGAC
>CAZCVU010000136.1:0-2165 GCA_964501745.1 uncultured Flavobacteriales bacterium
CATCATGAAAGCCCAGGTTTTGTGTGAAGTAAACGCACCGTTTGCCTTGCAGACGCTGCCGGATCCGACTCCCGGTCCGGGCGAGGCCGTGGCACGCGTCCTGGCTTGCGGCGCCGGCTTGACGATTCACCATGTGCGGGCTGGCCGGGTGCCGGTCGAATATCCACGCATTATCGGCCACGAGGTCGCGGGCGAGATCGTCGCAACAGGAGCTGGCGTGACGGAGCTGTCCGCTGGCGATCCGGTGACAGTCTATTTCTACCTGACCTGCGGCCACTGCAAAATGTGCCGGACCAACCGCGAAAATCTTTGCGAGAACTGGGGTGGATACGTCGGCCGCCATGTCGACGGCGGTTATGCCGAATACATCAAGCTGCCGGCGCAGAACTTTATCAAACTGCCGGAAGGGTTGGACCATACGGCCAATCCGGCCGAAATCGGCGTCGTTACCGACGCTATCGCGACACCGGTCAAGCTGTTGCGGCGGGCCCGGATCACGCCCAGCGATACCGTCGCGGTGGTCGGTGCCGGTGGCGGCCTCGGGCTGCACATGGTGCTGGTGGCGTGCTGGGCCCATGCCCGGGTGATCGCCGTCGACGTGGCCGCCGACAAGCTCCAGGCCTGCCGCGATGCCGGCGCCGCCGAAGTCGTGGACGCCTCCCAAGGTGATGTCAGCGAAGCCCTGATGGAATTGTCGGACGGCAAGGGTATCGACGTCGCCATCGATTTCGTCTCCTCGACGGCGACGCTGGAAACGGCAGCGGCGGCACTTGGCCGCGGCGGCCGGCTGGTCACGCTCGGCGGCGCAGGACAGGAGTTTCGAGCCTCGTCGATGGCTATGCTGACGAAGGAGCTTGAGCTGCTGGGCAGCCGTTATGCGACAAAACAGGACGTCATCGATTCGCTGGAGCTCGTCGCCCGCGGCGAAATCAGACCGGTGGTGACCGAGACGCGGCCGCTTGAGGAAGCGGAAGCGCTGCACGCGCGGCTCGAGAAAGGATTGATCACCGGCCGCGCGGCGCTGCTCGTGGGTTAGGACGCGGTTCGACCGCTCAACCACGCTTGCTACTGCACGGTCACCGTGTTGTTGAACATCGTACTGTTAGGCACCAGAATCGTCTTGCCGTCGGCCTCCAGGATCGAGTAGCGGAAGTTGATGCTGGATACTGTACCGGTGTTGCCGGCAACGGTGATCAAATCCCCCGGCTTGAACGGCCGGTAGAGAATGATCAGGGTACCGGCCAACAGGTTGGAGAGCGCGTCGCGCAGCGCAAAGCCCAGCGCAAAACCGGTCAGCCCGAGGCCTGCGATCAGTGCGGAGATGTCTATCCCCATGGTGCCGAGGCCGGTGATCAGACCGACGACGATCAACGCGTAGCGCACCGTCTCGTTGGCGAGCTCGACCAGAGGCCTGCGATCCGTCTCTACCCGCTCGGCCATATGCCGAAAGATGCGCCGCGTGATCCGAGTCAGCAGAAGAAAGGCGCAAATGACGGCAAGACCGGCCGCGATGCCCGGCAACGCCTGGACAACCACTTCGATTATCTGTGTCCAGATCTGGCCGATCTGGTCGATTTCGGGGCCGTTCATGGAATGGCGATCGCGTTGAGGTAAAACCTATTGCCAACGCCCAACATCAAGCAACGTCCCCGGAACTCTTGCCCTCGTCCTTGGCCCAGGTTTCGAGCGCTATGGGCTCCGTTGGATTGCGGCGGAAAATGGTCTGCGAGTCGAGTGAGGCGATGCGCCAGCCGTCAGCGGTACGCACCATACTGACCTGTCCGTCGACGATGCGGTGCGGTCCGTCGAACGGCAACGGACCCTGGTTATCCTCGATGCGGCCCTCGGCGCTGTAATAGATCGAGTTGTAGGACCGAACCTCGGCATGATCCTCATCGACGGCGTTGATGATCGTGTTGGTATAGACATGCCGGATCGTACCCTCGCCCAGCGCCGGGTAGAGCGCCTTGACGATCTCATCGCGGCCCTTAAGGGTGACGTCCTGCGCCTGCCAGTGGGCATCCTTGGTGAACAGTTCGCCGACCGCCTCGTACTCGCGCTGGTCAACATGCCGGAAGTAGAGACGCAGTACTTTCTGGCAGTCCCATTCGATTGCGCGTTCTTCGTCGCGTGTCATCGCTTTCCCCTTCACTGCTGCCGGCACT
>CAZCVU010000136.1:2175-6688 GCA_964501745.1 uncultured Flavobacteriales bacterium
TCGCTGAAACCAACAGAGGCTAGGACGCCTTGTCCCTGATCTTTCCGGCTGCTTCGCCCCAAATCTCCAGACCGACGCGCTCTTCCGGGTTACGCCGGAAGATGATGTGCGAGCGCCGCAGTGAGATTTTCCAACCCTCCTCCGTCCGCAGGAATTCCGCATAATTGTCACAGATCCTGTGCGGTCCGTCGAAGGCAATCGGTCCCTCGCTCTCCTCGATTTTGACGCCCTTGGTGTAGTTGACGCTGTTATCGGCCCGCGCATTCGCGTGGTCCTTGTCGACGACGTCAACCACCATGTTGGTCAGGACATGGCGGATCGTGCCGTCGCCAAGGGCGCCGTGAAGCCCGGCAAGCAGATCCTCGCGGCTGGTCAGCGCCAAGCCCATGGTATTGGTCCAGTCGACTTCCGGCGTGAACATCGCAACCGCCTGCTCATACTCCTTGAGGTCCACATGATGGTAGTACTGGCGCCAGAGCTTCTGGCACTCCCACTCAATTGCGCGCTCTTCGTCGCGTGTCATCGTCCTCCTCGCGTATTACTACCCAGTGCTGCTCAGCAACTATTGAAGATGCCCGCGACGCCTATTTCTCCATTTTTCCGGCCTCTTCGCCCCAGATCTCCAGGCCAACGCGCTCCTCCGGGTTGCGCCGGAAGATGATGTGCGAGCGCCGCTTGGAGATCCTCCAACCATCTTCGGTGCGCAGGAACTCGGTGTAGTTGTCACCAAGCCGGTGTGGCCCTTCGAAGTGGATCGGTCCGTCCTGCTCCTCATATTTGATGCCTTTGGTGTAACAGATGCTGTTATAGGCGCGGGCGTTCGCGTGGTCCTCATCGACGACGTTAATCACCATATTCGTCAGCACATGACGAATTGTGCCGTCGCCGAGAGCGCCATACAGACCCTTCAGGAGCTCGTCGCGGCCGCTCAACACAACGCCCATCGAATTCGTCCAGTCGATATCTTCCGTGAACAGCGCTGCCGCCTGCTCGAATTCCCGATGGTCGACATGATAGTAATACCGTCGCCAGAGCTTCTGGCAGTCCCACTCGATGCCGCGTTCCTCGTCGCGTGTCATGGTATTTCTCCCTTGGTGGCCTTCGCTAGTTGGTCTCCCGTAGTGGCCTTTCCTGATAGCCTCCCTAGTGGTCTGTCCTAATCGCCTGCCCTATTGGCCTCCTCTGGCAGACTTCATCGTGGTTCGACCGGCACTCGAACTCCCTGCAGCAGGCCTGATCACTGTAGTTTGCGGTGGCAGGACGAACCGTTCTCGATCGTGCAGCAGGTGTAATTCCAGCCGGTAGCCATAATCAGTCCCTTTTCGACCACGTGCTCCAACGCCAACTTCTTGCAGGCGCCGGCGCCGCGGGTCTTGCCGATGGTGTCCTCGCGCCCGTCTGGATACTTGAAGATGACGTTCATTTCGATGCTTTCAGTAGAGGCGTCGACCTGGCCTTGCGTCGTACTTATCTTATCCGACCCAGATTTCACATCCGAGCCAGACTTCGCATCCGACGAATCGTCGCAGGCCGCCAGCGTCAGCAGACAAAGGCAGGCCGTGAGCTGCAAGAACATCCTCATTCATCTACCCTCACACCCTCTGTCCGCACGTCCATGTGAAATGGTGCCCACCCGGGGACTCGACCCCGGACTCCCGTTAGGGAAAGGGATTTTAGGCGCCGTGCGTTAGAACTTTTCCCCTTATATTTCATTGCATTAAACATTCTAACCTAGCTTCTGTACATAAGGTTGTGCGAGTCTACGACCCTAATTCCATAGAGTTCGAACACAAGACGATTTTTTGGCGAGTTCGGTACCAGCACCTCTTGGTGCGAAGCAATGAAGCAATCCAAGTTTAGCCTATTAGACGTCTATTCGTGGATCTGGGGATTATTATGTGGACCCTGCGTCGTGTCCTGACATTGGTCGTTTTGGTTTCTTCCTTGGCGATCGTCGGCACTTTGGTCTGGGTAACCGCAAACTACCAGCGGTTTGCGATCGATACGCAGAACGAATCGACCGGAACCATGGTTTCGTTCCTAGTCCATCAGCGGATCGAGAATAGGCACCGCGACAAGGTTGCGCCATTCATCGACGAGTGGTCCCGCTTGTCAACGCTCGTCAACGCGATCAAGGAAAACTCCCCGGATAAGGCAAGGATCGCCGCAAACCGAATGCTGCATACCCAGGAGGTGGCAGAGGGCCACGTTCGCCTCCGCAATGTCGTGATCTACACCAAGACCTTGGAAGTGTTCGCCAGGGCGACTCAAGGGTTGGACGAGAGTCTGACCAGCCATCCCAGGATAATGAATCGTTTGGCGCAGCGGCAGCTAGCCGAACAACGCCAAGTCACGGCGTTTCTATGGCAGACTCCTGAAGGCCGTCCTGTCCATAGTATGATCGCCCCGATCGGCGGATTCCAAGTCTTTGGTTTCATCGAATTCGTCACCGACCCGATACCCGATCTAGCTGGACTGGGCGATGCCTTCGGTGGAACCTTTAGGCTCCTGGACACGAACGGCAGCGTGCTGTTTGAAAGCAAGGAATCTACGGAAGAAACCGACGAAGGAACAGCCAACACGGCAGAAGCTGTGGCGGCGGGAACACGCACGGAAACTGTGCACCAGGAAATTGCAGATACGGTTGGCGGTCCCTGGGCGGTGGCGACCTTGACCAGAGACACCTCCACGTTCAAGGGCATGATTGATAGTCTTCGCGACGAAGCCATAGGAATTGTCGCCATTGTCGTATTGGCGAGTATTCTTCTTGGCTGGTTGCTGCTGCGCCTGGCCGTGTTCGGACGGTTGAAGAATTTTGCCCTGGCAATGGAGTCTCTCGCCCACGGCAATACTGAAGTCGAAATTCCAGCCACCGGCCCTGACGAATTCAGAACCATGGAAACTGCAATGCAATCGCTACGTAACGCCGTCAGCGAACGCCGGGTGAGCGAGGATCGACTGCGTGGTGCGGTTGACGGCCTGCAGGGAGGATTCGCCTATTTCGATGCCAATGACCGTCTGTTGATTTTCAATGAGAATTTTGTTGGCCGCTATCGGGAAATCGCAGACATCATCAAACCGGGTCTCCTGTTCGAGGACTTGATACGTGCGCGCTTGAAATTGGGATTTGGAGACGAAACGCCGGGTCGTGCCGAAGAGTATTTCGAAGAAAGAATGGAAATGCACCGCAACCCAAAGGGCCCGATTACCAGCCGTCTTGGTGATGGAACTTGGTTGCTGGTCAACGAATCCAAGACCGCGGACGGTGGGTCGGTTATCACCACGGCAGATGTCACTGAGCTTAAGCATGCGGAGGAACTGCTGACTCAGGCTCGGGACACCGCCGAAGCCAACACAAAGGCGAAATCCGATTTCGTCGCCGTGGTCAGCCACGAAGTACGGACGCCGATGAATGGCGTATTGGGAATGGCACGCTTGCTGCGCGATACCGAACTCGATCCCACACAAGCGGAAAGCGTGGACATTATCGTTAATTCGGGTGAATCGCTGTTGGGAATTGTTGATGAACTTCTCGATATCTCGAAACTGGAAGCAGGCGGACTGGAGCTCGAAAATACGCCGTTTATCGCCGCCGATATCGTAGGCCATTCGGTCGCAGTGATGTCGGCCAGCGCGGCTGAGAAGGGATTGATGTTAAGATCCGAGATTGATCCATCGATCCCGCCGGTATTGATCGGCGATCCGCATCGCCTGCGCCAGATGCTTTTAAACTTCATCAGTAATGCGGTGAAGTTTACAGAGATCGGAACCATAATCGCCAAGATTGAACAATTGAAAGCCACGGATAGTATGGCCGTGCTGCGATTTTCGGTTTCCGACACCGGCAAGGGAATCGAACCCGAATACCAGGAGAAACTGTTCGCACCCTATAGTCAGGGTGCTGTCGAAGTGGCGCGCAAGTATGGCGGTACGGGGCTGGGCTTGACGATCTGCCGTCGATTGGCCGAATTGATGGACAGCCAGGTGGAGGTCGCAAGTCAGGTCGGCGTGGGATCCACCTTTGCATTCGAAGTGGCGTTTCCGATCGATGCCAAAACCGATCCGGCTGATCTCCTTGATGCTGCAGCGGCCGAAACCGCAACCCAATCCATGCTGCTGGCCGAGGCCAAACCCCTGAAGATTCTTCAGGTCGAGGATAACCATACCAACCGGATAGTTGCAGAGCGCATTCTCAACGGAGCCGGACATCAGGTCGTCAACGCAGCGGATGGCCTCGAAGCTCTGGCGGCCCTCAAGATAGATCAATTCGACGCAATCCTGATGGACCGTCATTTGCCGCGAATGACCGGACTCGAAGCCACCCGGCGAATTCGCGAAATGCCCGAGCCTTTGAAGTCCATCCCGATTATCGGAATCACAGCAAGCGCCATTCGCGTCGAACTGGATGCCTGTTTGGAGGCCGGCATGAATGCCGTTCTGACGAAGCCGATCAATGCCCGAGACCTATTTGTGACATTGAGCCACTTCACAACCGACCTCAAAGACACGCCGG
>CAZCVU010000136.1:6698-6992 GCA_964501745.1 uncultured Flavobacteriales bacterium
ATGGCCGGCCAATCCTCGTGGTCGATGATACCGAGGTAAATCTGGTTGTCACCGGCAAGCAGCTTAGCAAACTGGATTATGCCCACGAGCTTATTGAAGACAGCAGCCGCGCCCTCGACCTGGCGATCTCCGGTGACTACGGCGCTATCTTGCTGGACATCAAGATGCCTGTGCTCGACGGGTTCGAATTTACGAAACGGCTGCGCAAGGCGGAGCAAGAAGAAGATCGCCACACGCCAATAATCGCGGTTACCGGAAGCGGTGGACCGGAGAATCGTAAGCGGTTCCTCGAAG
>CAZCVU010000137.1:0-6747 GCA_964501745.1 uncultured Flavobacteriales bacterium
TTTGGTGTCCACTAACGATAACAAATGCGCCCTTGGTAAGGGCGGGGTCGAGTGTTCAATTCACTCCGGCGGCACCATTTTGCACTCCATACTTCAACGGCAAATCCAGCCCTTGGCTACACCACACCGAGCACGTGGTAGCCGAACAGCCCCTCGCGATCGGCCCAGGCCGCCTCCGGCGTGAAGCCGGCGCGTGCCGCCAAGGCCTGAAATTCCTCGATCGTGAACTTGTAGGCAAACTGCGTCTGGATGAACTCGTCGCGGGCGAAGGTGAACACCTCGTCGCCGAGCCGCACGGCCTGATCCTTGAGGCTGACGAGGCCGATCTCGACCCGGCCTTCGCGGCTATCGTATTCGGCGCGGTGACGAAACCCTTCGGTGTCGAAATCGCAGCCGAGTTCGCGGTTGGCTCGAACCAGCAGGTTGCGCTGAAACGAAGCGCTGACGCCCTGACTGTCGTTATAGGCGGCCCGGATCAGATCGACATCCTTCTTCAGGTCGACACCGACAATCAGCGCGCCGCCGGCGCCCAACAGAGCCGCCGCATTTTCGAGAAAGCGCAGCATTTCCTCGAGGCTGACATTGGCAATGGTTGAGCCGGGGAAGAAGCCAACCCTTCGGGCGACCTCGACGCCCGCCGGCATTGGCAGCTCGAAGACTTGCATATAATCCGCACAAATCGCGCAGACGCGCAGCGCCGGGTAATCCCGGGCGATGGCACGGCCGCCGTCAACCAGCACCGTCGGCGAGATATCGAGCGGCGCGTAGACGGCTGGTTCGTGCAAGGCATCGAGCAGACGACGCACCTTGATGCTGGCGGCGCTGCCATAGCCTAAAAGGTAGCCACGCGGCCCGACGAAAGCTGCAAGATCTTGCGCGTATTCCTCGAGAATCTGTAGTTCCGCGCGCGGCACGTAATACTCGGGCAGTTCGCCAATCCGGCCAAAGATCTCCGAGCCCCGCTCGTCGTAGATGAACTTGCTGGGAATTGCCTTCTGCGGCTTCGTCAATCCAGAGATAACCGCGGCCCGAAAGTCATCGGCGGTCGGCTGATAGTCGAAGATCTCGAAATTAGTATCGGGCATATGCTTCGCCGCTGCCGCGGGCAACCTGTCGCCCTACGGCGTATCCGGCGTATTGCGTGTGCCGACCTTTAGTCGCCGGCCTGTTCAGCAACCACGTCGGATTTTGCCTTTTGCACGATCACCGGTTCCATCTCGCGCATTTCTTCGACGGGAATGTGGCAGGCGATGGTGTGACCAGCGCCAAGCTCCACGACAGGCGGATCCTCGGTCTCGCAAATTGTGCCGATCTTGCGGTGGCAACGCGTGTGGAACGGGCAGCCCTTGGGCGGGTCAATTGCCGAAGGAATGCTCCCACCCAAGATAATCCGCTTCTTCTCGATCGAGGTGTCGGCAATGGGAACGGCCGATAGCAACGCTTCGGTATAGGGGTGGTAGGGCGGCGAAAAGGTTTCGTCGGTTGTGCCGTGCTCCATGACGTGGCCGAGATACATCACAACCACCCGGTCGGCCAGGTATCGCACCAAGCTCAGGTCGTGGCTGATGAACAGCAGCGTCGTGCCGTGTTGGCGCTGGATATCCATCAGCACGCTGGTCACCGCTGCGGCCACCGAAACGTCGAGCGCAGAAACCGGCTCGTCGGCCACAACCATCCATGGGTTGCCCGCAAATGCGCGGGCGATGCCAATGCGCTGTTTTTGGCCGCCGGAAAGCTGCCGCGGACGGTAGTTGGCAAACTCTGGCGGCAGCTTGACGAGATTCAAAAGCTGGGTAACCCGCTGTCGCACGCTTTTACCGTCCTGCTCGTCCCCGAACATGCGCACGACGCGCGCCAGCTGTGTCCCCACTTTATAACTCGGATTGAGCGTATCGAACGGGTTCTGAAAGACCATCTGCATGCCGGAGACCTGCTCACGCGTCCGCTGGCGCGTCGGCGTGCGGGACAGGTCATCCCCCTTGAAGATGACGCTGCCCTCGTTTGCCGTCTCCAACCCGACGATGACCTTGGCCAGAGTTGATTTTCCACAGCCCGACTCGCCGACGATGGCGACCGTCTGGCCTTCCAGCGCTTCGAACGAGACCCGTTCGTTCGCCTTGACGAAGCGGCTGCTCTTGCCGGTGACAAATGCGGTAATCGTCTTCTCGCTGAGCTCGTAGTATTTCTGCATCTCGTCGACGGCCAAAACCGAATCACCGATCTCGATTTCGCTACCGTCATAGAGGTTCGATCGCAGGCTGCCCCAGTCGATCTGGTCCCACCGCGCGCAGCGCACGGCGTGCCCGAGTTGTCCCGGAACGCTGGATAGCGGGATGTTGCCGTCGCATGCCCCGGCCGTGAAATGCTCGCAGCGCGGCCCAAAATTACAGCCGCTGGGACGTTCGTGCGGCAGCGGCAACTGTCCGGGGATCGGCACAAGCGGGCGCGCATTCTTGTCGGCACCGGGCAACGGGATGCAGTTGAACAGTCCGTGCGTGTAGGGGTGCCGCATGCGATCGAACACGTCCTCGACCGTGCCTTCCTCAACAACATCGCCGCTGTACATGACGTAGACGCGGTCGCAGGTGTCGAGTATCAGGCCAAGATTGTGCGAGACATAGATGATGGAGGTGTTGAAGCGTCTACCGAGTTCGCCGATCAGATCGACGATGCCGGCTTCGACCGTAACGTCGAGGCCGGTCGTCGGCTCATCGAGCAGCAGCAGCGACGGGCTCGAGAGCAACGCCATGGCGATCACCACACGTTGCTGCTGGCCGCCCGATAGCTGATGCACATAGGAGCGCATGACACGTTCGGGGTCCGGCAGATGCACGTCCTCGAGTATCTTGATTGCCCGCCGGCGGGCTTCTTCCTCGGTAATTCCCGGCTCGTGCGTGAGCGGCACCTCCATCAGCTGACGGCTCATGGGCATCGAGGGATTAAGCGCCGCCATGGGCTCCTGATAGACCATGGAAATCTCGTTGCCGCGCAGATGGCGGATCTCTTCCGCGGAGAACTCCGTCAGATTTCGGCCCTTGTAGATCACCTCGCCGCCGACGATGGCGCCGTTGTGCCCGAGATATTGCATGATCGCCATGGCGACAGTGGTCTTGCCGCATCCCGACTCGCCTACCAGTCCGACGGCTTCGCCAGCGCGCAGCGTCATGTTGAAATCAACGACCGCCGGCACTTCTCCGGCACGCGTATAGTAGGAGATGCATAGATTACGGCATTCGAGGATGATCTCGCCGGCCTTCTGCTCCGCCTGCTGTGTGGACATCTTCCCCGCCCGTACTTCTAATCGCGCAGTGATATTTCCCGTAAACCGTCCGCCAGAAGATTAAAGCCAAGAATCAGCGTCGAGATCGCTATGCACGGAAACAGCACCATATGTGGGTAGACCGTAATGAAGCTCCTCATCTCGCTCACCATCTTGCCCCAATCGGGATCCGGTGGCGGCAAGCCAAGGCCCAGGAAGCCAAGTACGCCGATGGCGATCGTCGTGTAGCCGAGCCGCAGCATGGCATCGACAATCAACGGTCCGCGGGCGTTCGGCAGGAGTTCGACAAGAAGCATGCGCCAGGTCGGTTCGCCGCGTGTCTCCGCCGCCAACATGTACTCGACGTTGAACAGATCAAGCGCCAACCCCCGAACGATGCGGAAGATCGTTGGCGCTGAACCAAAGACCACGGCGACGACTATGTTGAGCGCCGACGCGCCGAACACCGAGATGACGATGATATAGAGCACCAACACCGGAAACGAGAGGATGACGTTGGCCGCAAAGGAGAGCGCGTCATCGGTCCAGCCCCGCAGGTAACCTGCAGCCAACCCCATGGGAATGCCGACGGCATAGGCGCAGATGACGGCGATCGGTGCATACAACAACACCTGCCGCGAACCGAACATTGTGCGGCTCAGCAAGTCACGACCAACTGCATCGGTGCCGAACCAGAAAGTCCCGCAATCGTATTTGCCCGCATCAAGGCCCGCGGCAATCAGCGAACAGACCTGCTCGACGGGATGGATAATCCTCAATTCGCCGGCTTCGAGAATAAAGTCTGCGCCGGGCTTCAGGTTAGGAATTAGGGGCTCGTTCGGCGGAAACAGGAACCCGAGCTCGATGAGCGAGCCGGAGATCAGAGCGACGACAACCCAGAACAGGACCAGACCAGCTCCCAACATGCCGACCTTGCTTTCGCGCAGCAGCAGCACACCCTCGAGGAACTGGGGAACCCGAATACCCGGTGCAGGCGCAGTGATAACCGCCATATCTCGTCTCCCCTAGCTGAACCGGATTCGCGGGTTGAGGTACATGTAGCCGACATCGGAAATGGCATGCGTCGCGACGGCGACGAACACAACCAGCAAGGTCGCTGCTTCTAGCAGGAATACGTCCTGGAACAAAGCAGCTTCCAGCAGCAACAAGCCGAGTCCCTTATAGGCGAAGAAACTCTCGACAACGATTACGCCCGACAGCAGCCAGTTGAACTGCAACATGATCACGGTAAACGGCGCGATCAGCGCGTTCCGCAGCGCGTGCGACAGGATCACTTTCTTGTAGGGCACGCCTTTGAGGATTGCCGTTCGCACATAGTTGGTCGTCATCACCTCTGCCATGGAGGCGCGTGTCATCCGCGTCACATAACCAAAGTCGTATATCACCAGGACCATCACCGGCAGGATCAGCTGGATCGGATCGAAGCCATTGAACATTGCGCTGGTTGCCGGCAGCCAGCCAAGAAGGAAGACAAAAAACGCCGTCAAAATGGGCGCGCTGGCGAATTCGGGCACTGAGGTGGTAACGATCGCGGTCACGGAGATCGCGCGGTCCAAGCGCGAGGACTCGCGCATGCCGGCAAGCACCCCGAGAATGAGTGAGATGGGGATAACGAAGGCCATGGTGAGCAGGCCAAGAATTACAGTCCGATTGAACCGTCGCCACAGGACTTCGGAGACATCGGACTTGTAGCGCGTCGAAGGACCAAAATCGCCGCTGAGAACACCGCCCAGCCAACTGCCGTAACGCACGACCATCGGCCGGTTATAACCATTGTCCTCGAGCCAGATCGCCCGCTGTTCATCAAGCGAGTACGGGCCCAACACCTTTTGGGCCACATTCTCGATGTTGTGCTCCATGGCCAGGAACACCAGCACTGAGACAACAAGCATGGTGAACGCCATCGTCACGCCACGGCGCAAAATAAAGGTCAACATTGCTGTATTCCGAGACCGCGCGGATGTCGCACCGCATGGTTCCGCAGAATCCCTAACCCGTAGTTGCCAGAAACGCCTGTCATCCTACGTCTCCGCTGAGCAGGAAAAAAATGTGGAGACGCGTTTCTGCGCCTCCACACTCAATCAAACTACGGACTCACCGTCGATCTGCAACAGTGCAGCTCTACCAACATAGATCAGGCAGGCTCGATGGCGATTTCATCCGCGTAAAACCGATTGGACGGATGTGCGGTAAAGCCCTTAACCCGCTTGCTAAAGCCGGCGATTGAGACCCGCCAGAATGGCTGCACGATCGGCCCATCCTCCTGCATGATCTCTTCAAGACGCCGCATGACCTTACGTCTTTCCTCGATATCAAAGGTGCCTTCCGCTTTAGCGAGGAGATCGTCGAACTCCGCATTCGAGTACGCCGACTCGTTCCACGGCACACCGGTCCGGTAGGCCAGCGCCAACACCTGGACACCAAGCGCACGATGCGTCCAAGCCGTCAAACCGAAGGGCGTCGACTTCCAGACGTCCCAATACTGGCCTGCTGGCATGGCATTGATCGTTACGTTGATCCCCGCCTTTGCCCACATCTCCTTCATGACCTGAACCGTCGTGAGCATATAGGGAACGTTCTGGATATCGATCGTCACATCGACGCCATTGGGGTACCCAGCTTCGGCCAACAACTGCTTGGCCTTTGCGACATCCTGCGCATGCCACGGCAGCTTCGCGTATTCCGGATGGACTGGGCTGACGTGGTGATGCTCGGCCGCCACGCCCACACCGAAGAAGCCGATCTTGGCAACTTTCTTGGTATCGATAGCAAGCCGCATGGCCCGACGCACCTTCGGGTCGTCGAAAGGCTTGTGCTCAGTGCGCATACGCGCAACTGCGGTCTGGCCGCTGGGCGTTACGCTCAGCACCAAGTTAGAATTCTCCTTCACGCGATCCGAGAAAGAGACGTCAAGATATGCCAAGTCGATCTGGCCCGTTGCGAGAGCGCCAAACTTGGCGTCAGGGTTGTCCTCCAAGTCCAGGAACTCCACTGTATCGGCGAACGGGCCCTTGCCGCTCCAATGCGGCCCCCTGGCCTTGAGAACGACCTTTTCGCGGCCAACAACCTCTACGAGATCGTAAGCGCCGGTGCCGTTTGAGCCGATGCCAAACTCACCGCCTTCGGCCGGATCCAGCATCTGTACCGGCCAACCGAAGAGATGCTCCGGCACTGCAAGCTGCGGCACCTTCGTATTCATCCTGAAGGTGAAGTCATCGACCTTCTCGATGGCATTGGCATCCCAGATCTCGGTCGACATTATGGCCTTGCCCTTGTCGTCCTTCTCGCCGGTATCGATGGAATTCGTCATGTAGCCTTTGAAGAGACCGAGGCCGGATGAACCGGTCTTCGGGTCTAGGACATGGTTGATGTTCCAGATCGCGTCGTCTGCCGTAAACGGACGGCCGCTCTTCCAGTTCACACCCTTACGGATATTGAACGTCCAGGTACGCAAATCCTCGGTGGCT
>CAZCVU010000137.1:6757-6982 GCA_964501745.1 uncultured Flavobacteriales bacterium
CCCACGATTCGGCCAAAAAACCGCGCGTGATGTTGTCGTTACCCGTTTTGGTCAGATACTCGTTGACGAGGATCGTGATGTTGGGCTGCGTCCACTCATAGGTGTGCGGCTTGTCAAGCGGTTGTACCGCTGCACCGATTTTGAGCGTTCCACCCTTGGGCATCGTCGCTGCGCGGGCTCTGGGTGCTGCGTATTCGCCCGTTACCTTGCCGACGAAGGCGTAAG
>CAZCVU010000138.1:0-6969 GCA_964501745.1 uncultured Flavobacteriales bacterium
ACCATCGGCACAGACAACGCCCGTAACACTGCCGGATCCATCGATCAGCAAGTCTTCGACCGCGGCTTCCCGGATCTCGAGATTCTCCTGTTGGTCGAGCTCCTCCTGCATTGCCATTCGATACAGCCTGCGATCAGCTTGCGCCCGCGGCCCACGGACGGCTGGTCCCTTGCTGCGATTGAGCATTCGGAATTGAATTCCGGCGCGGTCGATAACCCGTCCCATGGCACCGTCGAGCGCATCGATCTCGCGCACGAGATGTCCCTTGCCGAGGCCGCCAATTGCCGGGTTACAAGACATCTCGCCGATGCTCCCGCGCTTGTGCGTAAGCAAGAGCGTTCGCGCGCCGCAGCGAGCTGCCGCGGCCGCCGCTTCGCATCCTGCGTGACCGCCACCAACCACGATAACGTCATAGGCTTGCATGGTGGGAAATCTAGCCGCCACCATACGCCCCGTCAAAGAATGCCGTGGCGATATATTCCGGCGGACAATGTTTCACGTGACACATCATTTGCCGATACAAAAGTCGCGGAACACAACATCTAGTATATCCTCGACATCGACACGTCCGGTTATGCGGCCTAGTGCCCGCACCGCCAACCGCACATCTTCCGCCGCAAGCTCCGGCAGCGCCACTGTGATAGATCGTTGCAATGCCGCCGTGCAGTCGGCCACCGCCTCTCGATGACGCACCCGCGTAAGCATTGGCGCCGCCGTAGTGCCAATGCGCTCGGTGACGAGCTCCTGCAGGCCGGACAGCAAAGCCTCCACCCCATCCCCCGTCGTCACCGAGATGGCAAACTGCTTGATGCCGGCGTCGGCGGCCCAGGCGGGAACGGGTGAGCAGTCAATCTTATTGACGACGACGATGGTGTCCTCATCGATATACGACGGTGCCGGCGGCGGTTTCTCGGCAGCATCGAAGATCGCGATCTTGAGATCGGCACGCGCGGCTGCGCCCAATGCCCTCCGGACGCCCTCCTGTTCGACCTCATCTTGCGCCTCGCGGATGCCCGCCGTGTCGGCCAATACCACCGGATACCCCGCCAAATCGAGGTGAACCTCGATCACGTCCCGTGTGGTGCCGGCACGCGAGGAAACGATGGCGGCATCGCGCCGCGCGAGCAGATTGAGTAGGCTCGACTTGCCCGCGTTCGGCGGGCCGATGATGGCAATGTCGAGGCCCATTCGCAGCCGCTCGCCGCGCTGGGCATCATCTAGATGTTGGGTCATTTCATCGATAAGCAGCGATATATGGCGTTTCTCTGCGTTGACGATCGTGTCGGGCAAATCCTCATCCGGAAAGTCGATATCCGCCTCAAGGTGGGCCAAAATGTCAGTCAGCCTCTCAATCCAGGCTTCGTAAAGCTGGCGCAGCGCACCCTCACTCTGCCGCAACGCCTGCCGTCGCTGTGCTTCTGTCTCGGCATCAATTAGGTCGATTACGCCCTCGGATTCTGTCAGGTCGAGCTTGCCTCCGAGAAAGGCGCGCCGGGTAAACTCCCCTGGCTCGGCCGACCGCAGGCCGGGCCTTCGCGACAACGCGTCGAGCACCGCAGCCGGGACAGCGATCCCGCCATGGATATGAAACTCGACGACGTCCTCACCCGTATAGCTGTTCGGCGCGGGAAACCAGATGGCGAGACCGTCGTCTAGCCGCTCGCCGCTCGCCGGGTCGGACAGGCCGACTCGATGGACGAGGCGCGGGGTGTCGAGCGAGAGGCCGGTCAACGCCTGATAAACAGAGCCAGCCTGCGGGCCTGAAACACGGACGACGGCGATGCCGGCACGCCCGGGCGCGCTCGAAAGGGCATAGATGGTTTCCGCAACTTTCGACATCTGCGATCTGCTGCATGAATAGACGCGACTTCAGGTTAGTGGGCAACGCGAGATGCGGCAACGAATGTGCTTCACCCAGCTTCGCATCGACACCGATTCTCGATGCGAAGACAAGGCAGGGCGCGCGTTTGTATTTGTGCTAGGAGTGGCCCGTCGGGAAGGAATGCAAATGGGCCAAAACCAACTTCACCTAGAAACAAGCCCTTACCTGCTGCAGCATAAGGACAATGCAGTCCATTGGCGGCCTTGGGGCGAGGGCGCGCTTGCCGAAGCGAAGCGTGAGGGCAAACCTATCCTGCTGTCAGTCGGCTATGCCGCCTGTCACTGGTGCCACGTGATGGCGCATGAGAGCTTCGAGAACAATGACATCGCGGGCTTGATGAACGAGCACTTCGTTTCAATCAAGGTCGACCGCGAAGAGCGTCCCGACCTCGACATGATTTATCAGTCAGCGCTGGCAATGCTAGGCGAGCAAGGCGGTTGGCCGCTGACCATGTTTCTGACCCCGGAAGGAAATCCATTTTGGGGAGGGACATATTTTCCTCCCGAGCCTCGTTATGGACGTCCTGGATTTGCCGAGGTGCTACGCAGCGTATCCTCAGTCTTTCAGTCCGAGCCCGAGAAGATTGCCAATAGTGTGGAGGCCTTGCGCGACGGCTTGAAACGCCTTTCGGATTCACGGTCCGGAAGCCAGATCGGGCGCGCGGCAATGGACGCCGTCGCCGAGCGCCTGGTCCGCGAAATTGACCCCTTCCGCGGCGGTATTGGCGGCGCTCCAAAATTCCCGCAAACCATGCTGCTTGAACTGTTGTGGCGCGCCTGGAAGCGCACGCGCCAAATGTCTTTTTTCCACGCCGTGGAGCTAACGCTGGGCCAGATGAGCCAAGGGGGGATCTATGATCATCTGGGTGGGGGGTATTCGCGATATTCCGTCGACGAGCGCTGGCTCGTGCCGCATTTCGAAAAAATGCTCTACGACAACGCGCTGCTGGTCGAACTCCTGACCCTGGTATGGCAGGAGACCCGCAACCCGCTCTATGCTGCGCGCGTCGAAGAAACCCTCGATTGGGTGCTGCGCGACATGGTGATGGATGGCGGCGCCTTCGCAAGTTCGCTGGACGCCGACAGCGAAGGCGAGGAAGGCAAGTACTACGTCTGGAGCGAAACAGAAGTTGACGCCTTGCTGGGCGACGATGCCGCCATATTCAAAAGCCACTACGACGTCACGCCACACGGCAATTGGGAAGGAACGGTTATCCTCAACCGTCTAAAGGCCGTTCAGCCTGCCGACGAGGCAACCGAAACCTTGCTCGCAGATTGCCGGAAAGAACTGCTCGGCGTACGCGCCAAGCGTGTGCCGCCAGGACAGGATGACAAGGCCCTCGCCGACTGGAACGGCCTGATGATTTCGGCACTTGCAAATGCCTCCGCTGCCTTTGACCGCGACGACTGGCTCGAGGCCGCGCGACACGCCTTCGCCTTTGTCGAGGAACGCATGATGGAAGCTGATCGCCTGACGCACAGCTGGCGCGGCGGCCGCCCCAGGCACCCGGCGACACTCGACGACTATGCTAATCTATGCCGCGCGGCGGTTGTTCTTTTCGAGGTAAGCGGAGAGCGACGCTACCTTGAGCGAGCCGAATCTTGGATTGCGGCGGTGAAGGAACATTACGCGGACCCGCATGGTGGCGGGTATTTCTTCGCAGCGGTCGACACACCGCATCTGATCACGCGCGCCAAAATGGCAGCCGACAACGCTGTACCATCCGGCAACGGCACCCTCGCCGGCGTCCTGGCCCGGTTGTACTACTTGACCGGCAAGGACATCTACCGCACTGGCAGCGAGGGGATCATAGCGGCCTTCGCCGGTGAGCTCGAAACCAACCTGCTGCCCATGTCAACGCTCGTGAACAGCGCCGAGCTGCTTTCGGAGGCGCTGCAAATCGTCATTGTCGGCCACCGCGGCGAGCCGGCGACGACGGCGATGATCGCTGCGGTTCACACCGCTTCACTGCCCAACAAGGTCCTGCAGGTGATTGCGCCAGGAGCGGATTTGCCGGATCACCATCCGGCGCATGGCAAAGGGCAAATATCGGGGGCTGCTACAGCCTACATATGCCAAGGCGCCGTTTGTTCTGCGCCCTTTGCAGAGCCTGGCGCGTTATCCGTGGACTTAAACGCACGCTGAGTCGGAGTGATGTATCGAATTGCGCTAGATAGCCCACTCGGACCGCTGGAAATCACCGAAGACGATGGCGCCATCGCGCGTGTGAGAATCGGCAAGCCGGGTGACGTAGACAGCGCCGGCGAGACAGAAGAAACGCCACTTCTTCTTGAGGCGACGGCGCAGATCAAGGCTTATTTCGAGCACTGGAAAACGCCTTTCGACCTGCCGCTTGTTCCCGCGGCAACGGTGTTTCAGCAACGCATGCGCGACTTCATGCTGGCAATTCCGGCTGGTGAAACCCGCAGCTATGGCGAGGCGGCAAGGTCTCTCGAATCGGCCCCGCGCGCCGTCGGGCAGGCCTGCGGGCGCAATCCAATTCCAATTATCGTTCCCTGCCATCGCATCATCGCGGCTGCCGGTCGAATAGGCGGATTTTCCGGTGGCAAAGGAGTTCCGACCAAACGCCTCCTACTCACCCTGGAGGCCAAAACACTCAATTGAAGGATGCCAACATGACACACGCAATCCGCATACACGAAACTGGCGGACCCGAAGTCCTCAAGTGGGAGGAAGTCGCGGTTGCGAACCCGCGACCAGACGAAGCCCGCATTCGCCAAACCGCCGCCGGGCTCAACTTCATCGACGTTTATCATCGCACTGGGATGTACCCCATGGAGCTACCAAGTACGATCGGCATGGAGGGTGCAGGCGTCGTTGAAGCCGTCGGTGACGAGGTTGTCGATCTGAAACCCGGCGACAGGGTTGCCTACGCTGATCTGCCGGTTGGCGCCTACGCCGAGGCCCGCGTCATGCCGGCGCACCGGCTGGTGCCGCTGCCCGACACGATTTCCGACGAGCAGGCCGCGACTATGATGTTGCAAGGCATGACGGCAGAGTACTTGATCCGCCGCACCTTCAAAGTTGAGGCGGGCCAGACGGTTCTGATTCATGCCGCCGCCGGCGGCGTCGGCCTAATTGTCTGCCAGTGGCTCAAGCTGCTCGGGGCGAACGTGATCGGCACCGTCGGCTCCGACGCCAAGGCGGAGCTTGCGCGGGCACATGGCTGCGACCACCCGATCACCTACACGCGCGAAGACTTCGTCGCCCGTGTGCGCGAGATCACGAATGGCGACGGCGTTCCCGTCGTCTATGACTCAGTTGGCAAGGACACCTTCGAGGGCTCACTCGATTGTCTCTCTCCGCGCGGCATGCTGGTCCTGTTCGGGAATGCGTCGGGTCCGGTATCCGAGTTCAACACCGGGCTGTTGGCGCAGAAGGGATCGCTTTATCTGACGCGCCCGTCATTGATGACCTACAACGCGAAGCGCGCCGATCTGCTGGCCAGCGCGCAGGCGCTGTTCGATGCCGTCGGCAAGGGCGTGCGCATCGAGATCAATCAAAGATTCCCGCTCCGCGAGGCGGCGGCGGCACACCAGGCGCTGGAAGCACGGCAGACAACCGGCTCAACAATTTTCGAGATCTAGGCACAGGTCGCCGAAAAGGCGGTGACGCCGGTTCCGGGTCCGCGAGCGCCTGCCCGTACAGATATCGAGCCGGTTAGGTGTCACGCTGTCTAGAGATATCGGCCGGCCCCCTGACTGCAAAAGCAGTTGCACAGCCCCGGCACGTGAAAAAGGCTGCCAGGCACCCAGCAGAATTCGAGGCCGTTCGCCCGCCGTCTCTAGGGATAATGCCTAATTTGGCCAACATAATACGGGAATTTGGCGATTCGAACGCAATTCCGCTGGAATATTGGTCGGATCCAACATCGGCCTGTACAAGATGTTGTGGTGGTGGCCAAAACTCGGCCATAAACCTAGGGAAATGCTTTGAGCGATCGGCCTCAGGCGCCGGCCGCGCGGGCGCGAAATATCGCCCTACTGATTCATCGAGTCGAAGAATTCCGCGTTGTTCTTCGCGTGTTTGAGCTTCTCCAGCAGGAACTCCATGGCGTCGACGACACCCATCGGCAGCAGGATACGCCGGAGGATGAAGATCTTCTGCAGGTCTGCTTTGGGGATAAGCAGTTCTTCCTTGCGGGTTCCCGATTTCGCAATATCGATCGCCGGGAAGGTCCGTTTGTCGCTGATCTTGCGGTCGAGCACTATCTCGCTGTTGCCCGTACCCTTGAACTCCTCGAAGATCACTTCGTCCATACGGCTTCCCGTATCAATCAGCGCCGTCGCAATTATCGTTAAGGAGCCGCCCTCTTCGATATTCCTGGCCGCCCCGAAAAACCGCTTCGGGCGCTGCAGTGCATTCGCATCGACACCGCCGGTCAGTACTTTGCCGCTGGAAGGTACAACGGTGTTATAGGCGCGACCGAGACGGGTAATCGAATCGAGCAGAATCACCACGTCGCGTTTGTGCTCGACCAGCCGCTTCGCCTTCTCGATCACCATCTCGGCAACCTGTACGTGGCGTGAGGCCGGCTCGTCGAAAGTTGAACTGATGACTTCGCCGTCGACCGAGCGCTGCATGTCGGTGACTTCTTCGGGGCGCTCGTCGATCAAAAGAACCAAGAGATAGGCGTCTGGGTAATTCGTCGTGATTGACTGCGCGATCTGCTGCATGATCACGGTCTTACCGGTTCGCGGTTGGGCAACGATCAGAGCGCGCTGCCCCTTGCCCAACGGCGCCACGAGGTCGATAACCCGGGTGGTCAGGTCCTTTTCCTTCGATGGCTTGGCGTCTTCGACCTCAAGCTGAAGCCATTCGTCGGGATAAAGCGGCGTCAGGTTGTCGAAGTTGATGCGATGACGCACGCCCTCCGGCGCATCAAAGTTGATCTTGTTGACCTTCAGCAGAGCAAAATACCGCTCGCCATCCTTTGGCGCGCGGATCTCGCCATCGACCGTATCACCCGTGCGCAGAGAGAACCGCCTGACTTGGCTTGGGCTGACGTAGATATCGTCCGGGCCAGGCAAATAATTGGACTCCGGCGAGCGAAGAAACCCGAATCC
>CAZCVU010000139.1:0-6941 GCA_964501745.1 uncultured Flavobacteriales bacterium
TGGTCAAGGCACCGCGAATCGAAACATCCGGCGATATTTCCTCGGCCAGCACCTTGCGTGCAATTGCGCCGGCTGCAACGCGCAAAGCCGTCTCGCGCGCCGATGACCTGCCGCCGCCCCGATGGTCACGTATTCCGTACTTCGCCCAATAGGTGTAGTCAGCGTGGCCCGGCCGGAACTTGTCCTTGTTGTCCTCGTAGTCGCGACTTCGCTGGTCCTGATTCTCGATCATCAGGCCGATTGGTGTCCCGGTTGTCTGTCCTTCGAAGACGCCAGATAGAATCCTTACTGCGTCCGCTTCACGTCTTTGACTGGTGTATTTGCTCTGGCCTGGTCGGCGCTTATCCAGCCAGACTTGGATATCTGCCTCGTCCAACATGATGCCCGGTGGTGCGCCGTCGACCACGCAACCGATTGCCGGCCCGTGACTCTCGCCCCAGGTCGTGAAACGGAACAGATGTCCGAATGAGTTGAAGGACATGGGCCCGAAGGTCTCCTTATGCCTTAACTTCGAGCCCCTCGAGCAATTGTGACACCTCTTCGGCGGCGTCTACTGCAACCATGCCGACCGTATGATATCCACTGTCGACATGATGGATTTCACCTGTCACCGCGCTCGAGAGATCGCTCAGGAGATAGAGTCCAGCGCCGCCGATTTCGTCGATCGTGACGTTGCGTTTCAATGGCGAGTTCAATTCATTCCACTTGAGGATATACCTAAAATCACCGATGCCAGAGGCAGCTAGCGTCTTAACCGGCCCGGCCGATATCGCATTTACGCGAACTCCGCTGCCGCCAAGGTCGACCGCAAGGTAGCGCACGCTGGCCTCAAGTGCCGCCTTGGCGATACCCATGACGTTGTAATGCGGCATCACGCGCTCGGCTCCGAAATAGGTAAGCGTCAACACGCTACCGCCCGCCGCCATCAAAGGAACGGCGCGTTGGCAAACGGCCGTCAGCGAGTAACAGGAAACATCGAGCGTGTTGAGGAAATTTGCGCGAGTGGTCTGCAGATACTGACCTTTGAGCTCGTCCTTATCCGAGTAAGCAATGGCGTGAACAACGAAATCTAATGAACCCCACTCCTTTTTGAGCTGGCCAAACACCGCATCGATACTCGCGTCCTCCGTCACATCACATTCCATCACCAGATCCGAGCCAACCGTCGCAGCAAGTGGCCGGACGCGCTTTTCCAGCGCCTCGCCCTGGTATGTGAATGCGAGATCCGCACCGTGCTCCGCGAGCGTCCGGGATATCCCCCAGGCAATCGATCGGTCATTTGCGACGCCCATGACGAGCCCCCGCTTACCGGTCATAAGCGCCTTCAAATCACCCATATATTCCCCATTTTGAGAAGCAGCAGAAGTGCGGATGCTCATCCTACACAAAGCGCTGCATGGAGGCAAAGCCATGCCACCAGGTTCGCCCGACAGCCAATCCGGTCTAAGATGATCCGCGTCCTGTCGAGGAATGCCGATGGCTACAGACCCGTCCCGCAAGGAAAACAAAGGCGTCCAAACCGTGGTTGCGGCGGTTGGTCAGCTTATCGCGTTGGTCGCGCAGCGATATGCCACCGACCATTGCAGTGCCCGGGCGGCGGCTTTGACATTCTCGTCATTGCTGGCCGTCGTGCCATTGCTCGCCGTCGGCTTCGCGGCATTCGCGGCGTTTCCGGCATTCGATGAGGCGCAGCGACTAGCACAGAGCTTCATGATCGAGAGCTTTGTGCCACATGCCGGCGCCGTCGTGCGTCAGCAATTGGAGCAGTTCGTCTCCAGGACGGGCCAACTGACGGCCATTGGCGTCCTCTTCCTGGCGATAACGTCGGTCATGCTGCTCTCGTCGGTGACCGCCACCTTCAATGCAATTTGGCGCGTCCGCGAGACGCGCGCCTATGTAACCCGGTTGCTCGTGTACTGGTCGGTACTTACGCTAACGCCGCTGATTTTCGGCACAAGTCTCTCGGTCTCCAGCTATCTGTTTGCAATCGCGCGGGAGAGTGGCGTCGAATCCTATACCGGATCTCTGACGCGACTGGCAGGCCTGTTCCCGCCGCTGCTGCAGGTGGCTGGCTTCTGGGTCGTCTTCAGCGTCATTCCGAACGCGTCCGTGCGCCGACGCGACGCGCTGGTCGGAGCGATTGCGGCAGCCGTGATGTTCGAGTTCCTGAAGAAGGGCTTTGGACTGTATGTCGGCAACGTTCCGACCTACCAGACCGTCTACGGCGCGCTCGCCGCCTTCCCCATTTTGTTGATTTGGGTTTACCTCACCTGGACAGTGGTCTTGGCTGGCGCTGAATTGGCAGCGGCTCTACCGGAGTGGCGAAGCGGTGCAACCGGACGGCGTGAAGACAGTTCGCCTGGGTCAGCAACATTGATCGCTGCATTGCGCATTCTCGAAGGCCTCTTGGGCACCAGCCAACAGGGGCATGGCCTACAGACGGCCGACCTACAAACGGCCTTGTCATTGTCTCCGCATACGCTAGCGTCTCTTTTGGAAACGCTCAACCGGCATCGCTATATCGTAAGAGACGAGAGCGGCGAATGGCGCCTAGCACGCGACCTCGAGACCGCGACATTGGCAGCGCTCCATAACGACCTGAAGATGTCACTCTTGCCGTCCGAGATGTCCGATCTCGACGCGGTCGGCTGGGGTCGGCGCTATGCCGAGCTCGCAGCGGCCGCAGATCAGGCACAGGGGCCACTGTTGTCGATTTCCCTCAGGGATCTTCTTGGCCCCTCTGGCGTCGGCGACGTTATCGAGCTTGCGGTCGCGAGCGGCGCGGAGGAAAACACCGAATCGACGCCCTAACCTGCGCTTGAATTCCTGCGCCGGCGTCAACGAATCTCAATTCGGAATTGATAGCGACTGATCCGAGCAACGACCGGCGCTAGTCCGTACCGCCGTCCGAGCGGACCTTGTAGTCGTGGGTTGGCGACCACTCACGAACGAATGCCGTTAGTTCGTCGTCCGGTTTGTCGGGCAGGACGACCCGTAGGGTCACATACTGATCGCCGTGGCGGCTACCCTTTGCGCCGGCGATCCCCTTGCCCTTGAGACGAAGTTTGGTCCCTGTATTGGAGCCGGCAGGTATCGTCACCATCACATTTTTGCCGATTGTCGGCACGCTAACACGTGCACCGACAACCGCCTCACCGAGCGTCACCGGCAGCTCGAGGTAGATATCTACGCCCTGCCGCTCGAACAGGTGGTGAGGATCGATCTGGACCTCGATAAAGACGTCGCCTGGGGCTCCATTCCCTTGCCCAGGCAGCCCCTGGCCTTTCAGCCGCAACGTCCCGCCATCCTCCATACCGGGTGGAATGTTCACGTCAAGCGACTTGCCATCATGCAACTGAATTCGCCGGCTGACACCATTCGCAGCTTCCAGAAATGAAAGCCGGAGCGCCAACCTGAGATCTTGCCCTTTCGCCGCCGTCGACCAATGCCATCCCCGTTTTTGCCGGCCAAACAAGTCGGCGAAGACTTCTGAGATATCCGCATCAGATTCCTTAAAATCAAATCCGCCGGGTCCAGCGTGTGCGTATGCACGTTGAAAGCGGGCGCCGGGTCGCTCCGACCCATCAGCGTTGATTTCACCTTGGTCGTAGCGCCGGCGTTTTTCCGGCTCCGAGAGCAAGTCGTAAGCAGAAACGACTTCCTTGAAGTGCTGTTCGACGATCTTGTCGCCAGGGTTGAGGTCGGGATGCAGTTCCTTGGCGAGACGATGATAAGCCTTCTTGATCTCATCCTGGCTTGCGGACTTTGCGACGCCCAAGATTTCGTACGGATCCTTCATCATGCGTCATTTCGGCCAAGAGCGGAGCAATGTTCGAAAGGAGTAGCAAACGCAGCACAACGCGTCCAACGCCTCGTTAAGAAGCGTGGACATCCCAACCCGGAATGCCGGGAATTCTCTATCGTGCCGCCTATTTGACGATCTTCCAGCTACCATCCGGCTGCTGACATGCCGTCCCGAACGCCTCTTCGGTCTGGCCATCGATCGTGACCGCCGTCTCGAACTCGCGGCAGTAGGCTCCGGTAGTCGCCTGCGTGCCGTCTCTGACCGCCGTCACAGTACCAGCATGCCCGGATTCCGGATTATTCCAGGTGACCGTCTGGCCGAGCTGTGCCGTCTGCGCCTGTTGATAGGCTTTTTCGGCATGCGCCTGATCCGCTTTGTCGAGTGACTTTCCGACTTCGCTTCCGGCATAGGCTCCGAGGAGGGTGCCAATCGCCACAGCCGCCAATTGACCCTTGCCGCTGCCGATCTGTGAGCCGGCCAAAGCTCCGAGGCCACCGCCAATTAGCGTCCCAACGGTCTGCTTTTCACCAGCGTTGTTCACACACGCGGACAATCCAAACACTGCCGCGAAAATGACGGGAATGATCCGCTTGATAATCGTCTGGTTCAACATTTCACTGCCTCTCCGACCACGTTAGGTGGACATTTATAGCTGACACATCGAAAACGCCAGCAATGATTGAGCGTATGAGCCTTGCCAATTTCGGGCCAATTGCCGATGTTAAATCTCCTCGTCTGCTCATCGACGCTGACTTGGACCAAATTCGACAGGTTCCCTTCTTAGGCATCCTATATATGTGTCCACAATGGCCGAAGCTCAAGTAGAAGATCCAATCGCGCAGTTCCTGGAATGGTTCGAACAAGCGAAACAGGGAAATAACCCGGATCCGACTGCCTGCGCGGTAGCAACGACGGATACAGAGCATTGCCCCTCGGTCCGCATGGTCCTGCTAAAGGAGGCAGACGAAAGGGGGTTCGTTTTCTACACCAATACCGAAAGCTGCAAGGCTGAGGAGTTGGCTGCTAATCCCTGCGCGGCGCTGCTGTTTCATTGGCGGGATCCGCATCGTCAGGTACGCGTGAAGGGCCCGGTAGAACTCATCAGCGACGATGAGGCAGATGCTTATTTTGCGACCCGACATCGTTCGAGTCAGATCGGCGCATGGGCCAGCGCGCAATCGCGTCCAATGAAGGGCAGGTTCGAATTGGAACGCAAGGTGGCGGAAGTTACGGCGAGGTTTGCATTGAGTGCCATACCACGACCAACCTATTGGTCAGGCTACCGCGTCAAACCGGTTAACATCGAATTCTGGCAGGAGCGCAGGTTCCGGCTGCACGACCGACTTGCTTTTGTGCGTGACGGTGCTACTTGGAAAAAACAGCAACTTTATCCGTGAAGATTTGTGACTGAAGTTTCTGACAGCGCCGGCTCGCCGGCAACGGCAAGGTTGATGCGTGCGGCGACGTATGCGTCGGTCAGCGTTGCCGTCACCCTGATCGCGGTCAAGTTCTTTGCTTGGGTAATGACGGGCTCGGTGGCGGTCCTCGCAACCCTCGTCGATTCGCTGCTCGATGCGCTAGCGTCCTTCGTGACACTGCTTGCGGTCAGACATTCTCTCTCTCCGGCCGACCGCGACCATCGCTTCGGCCACGGCAAGGCGGAAGCACTCGCCGCACTGGCGCAGGCCGCTTTTATTTCCGGCTCATCAGTGCTGCTGCTGTTCGAGGCGGGGCAACGACTGTTGCAACCCCAAGCTCTTTCCAAAACCGAAATCGGCATTTGGGTGATGGTTTTCTCGATCGTCGTTACCATCGCCCTGGTCGCATTCCAGCTCTTTGTCGTGCGCCGCTCCGGATCGCTTGCGATCTCTGCCGACTCCATACACTACAAGGGCGATGTTCTGGTCAATCTTGCCGTCATCGCATCGCTGCTTTCGGGCCGCTGGCTTGACGCAACGTTCATCGATCCGTTGTTCGGCGCCGCAATCGCCTTCTATATCCTCTACAGCGCCTGGCAGATCGTCTCGGGTGCGCTCGATATGCTGATGGATCGCGAGCTCCCACCCGAGGAGCGGCAGCGTATCCGCGAAATTGCTCTCGCACATCCGGACGTACAGGAAGTGCACGACATTCGCACGCGCCGCTCAGGGCAAACGGTGTTCATTCAGCTTCACCTCGAGCTGGACCCAAAGATGCAGCTCACCAGATCCCACGAAATCGCCGACACCGTAGAGGACGAACTCCGCGCAGCATTTGGCGGTGCCGAAGTCATCATCCACCAGGATCCGGCCGGGCTCGAGGAATTTCATCCAACGTTTGCGTAATGCACGACGGCGCTCAACGCATCGTCCCGACTGACAGACCCGCGGCCGCCTGATAGGCTCGCACTATGAGCAAACGCAACAAACGGATCGTGCTGACGGGAGCAAGCCGCGGCATTGGGCACGCAACCGTCAAACGATTCTCCGACGAGGGCTGGCGCATCATTACATGCAGCCGCGAGGAAGTACCCGAGGCCTGCAAGCGAGATCCGAATTGGACCCAACACATCCCCACCGACCTGGCGGATGCCGGCTCGGTTGAGAAGTTCGTCCAGCAAGCCAACGAGATCTTAGGTGGCGAGGCATTGCATGCACTGGTCAACAATGCAGCCATCTCGCCTAAATCACCCCACAGTGAACGTCTGGGTTGTCTGAATGGAGACGTCAACCGTTGGCGCGAAGTGTTCGAACTCAACCTCTTTACACCACTCATGCTATGCCGCGGCTTTGCCACCGCCTTGGGACGCGGCGCCCGGGAGGACGGTGCGTCGATCGTCAACGTGACGTCGATTGCGGGCCACGCAATCCACCCGTTTGCCGGCTCGGCCTACGCCACCTCGAAGGCGGCGCTTTCAGCACTCACACGCGAACTTGCGGTCGAGTTTGCGCAGCTGGGTGTGCGGGTAAATGCCGTAGCGCCCGGCGAAATCGAGACCGAAATGGTCGGCGACGAATACGAGCCCCTGATCAACCGTATACCGATGCACCGGATGGGGACACCAGGCGAGGTCGCTTCCTGTGTCTACCAGCTTTGCTCGCCCGACTTCGGCTATGTCACTGGAACGGAGGTATTCGTCACCGGCGGTCAGCACGTC
>CAZCVU010000140.1:0-6923 GCA_964501745.1 uncultured Flavobacteriales bacterium
GTTCCTAGGTTCAATGTTATGGTGGGTGATTCTCAGCGGCGTTGCGTCGCGGCTGGGCGGAATCGCCGGCGAGAAAAGGGTGCGCTGGATCAGTCGAACTTCAGGCGCCGTAATCGTCGCGTTCGGCCTAGCGGCAGTAGCCAGCATTCTTTGACCAGAAGGTCAGGCAGTCTGGAGCCAATCGCCGCTGTTAGCTTTCGCGCCCGACGGCCCGGCACAACATCAGGTAAAGCTTACCGACATCCGCCGTCATGAAGGTGGCGTGCAACAGATTTTCGGGATCGCTGTTCTCGGCCTCCTTAAGCAGGCGGTCGAACTGGTCGACATAGCGCATTACATAGTCGCGCATGTCGGCGTTTTCTTTCATCTTGTGGCCGATACGCGAGATCATCGCAGCGTGGCGACCGCGCATGAGTGCGCGTGTAAATACGCCGCGATCGCCTCTCGTGTAACGCTTCCAGTCCGCCTCAGAGACCTCGCTGTAGAGCGCTCGAGTCAAGTCCATCGCTGTCGAGTTCAGGTCCTCGATAATGAACCGCGCCGTCTTCAGGAACAGGTCGCGACGGCCTTCCTGTTCCTTTTCGGTGAGCTTCTTCGCCTGCTCGTCGGCATCCACCGAGGCTTGCGTGAGCAGCCTGGCCTGCTCGTCAAATGTCTTGCCGGCTTCGGCGGCCTTGGCGGCGGCTGAATCGAGGGCCGATAGGAGGTTGCGGTTGTGGGTTTGCACGCTCTCTGTCATGCCGTCGACATCGACGCGAGATTTCGCCGCTGCCTCGACCAGCGTCTTGTTCTGTTGCTCTAGCTGACTCCCGAGCTCTCGAACCTCCCGATTGGCCTGCTGTGCGGCGTGGTTGAGCTGCCGCGTTTGCTGACGGAACGATTCGGCAATCGCAGACAAGCGCGCTGAAGTCGACTCGGACGCGTCGGCAAGGCTGCCTGTCTGCTGCGTGTACAACTCGCCGACCGTCTTCATCGCCTTCGTCGCTTCGGCAGCAACCCGCGTGAGTTCCTCCGACTGGGTACCCAGCGCCTCGCGGTTATCGCTAAGCTGCAAGCCCGCCTGCATCGATGCCGTCGTCAGCCGCTCGGTCTGCTCGCTGAATCGCTCCGAGATCTCCTGCATCAAGCCGAGCGCCGCCTTCAGGGCCTCGTTCATCGAGGTCGCCTCCGAGGAGAATGCCCCACCCGCCTCGACGACGCGGTTGTTGACCGCGTCCGCCGCGGAAGCCAATTGTCGCACTTGGGTCTGCAAGTTGCTGCCGATATCCCGAGTCCGCTGATCCACCTGCTGGGAGATCCGCTGCAGCGCCTCGTCCTGTTCCACAACCGAGGTTTCGATCGCTTGCGACTGCGTCGCCAGCTGCTCGACCAGTTCCGCCATTTCCTTTCTGTCCTGGCGCAGCGTATCTCGCACCTTGAGCGCGTCCGCAGCAGCCTTTTCCGAGGCCTGTGTCATATCCGTGGTGTGATCGCGGATCGATTCCCGGATTTCGCGCACCTGCGCCGACGCATGGTCCGCGGCGTTCCTGAGATCGTGGCTTTGGCGCTGCAAGATGTCGCCGATAGAGCGCGCCTGGCCGGCGGCCCAGTCTGACGATTCACGCAACGCATGTGCCTGGTTGCGCAGAACGTCCGCCATGCTCCTGGTCTGATTGAGGGCCGGCTCGAAGGCCTCGCTGATGGTGCCTGCGCCCTCGCTCATTGCGACTTTGATCTCAGATGTCTTGGCCGCAAGAAGCGTCTCAATCTCATCGACTTGACCCAGTGTGCGCTCGGAGGCAGCGGAGAGATCCTCGGCCTGACGCCGCATGGCGTCGCGAATCGCCTCGCCGCGCGCCGCTGCCAGGTCGGATGCCTTGCCGAGCTCGCCAACCTGCTCACGAATCGCCGCCCCCATGGCTTGCACCTGCGTCGTTACGGTCTCCGACGACTCGGTAAGGTGGCTCGCCTGCTGATCGACCGATGCGGCAACGGAACGGGACTGCTCCGCCACTTTGTCGGCCATCTTTGCCAGTTCGCGCGCCTGTTCGTTGACCTGGGCCCTGATGCTGGCGGTTTGCGTTGCCGTCTGATCGGCAGCATTCGCCAGGTCCTGACCCTGCTGTCGCAGCGACGCGGTAATTTCCTGCACGTGCTCGGCGGTCCGCCCAACCGTGGAGGTCAGTGCCGCAGATTGCGTAACGAATGCCTCGTCCAGTTTCTCAGTCACCGAATCGGTCTGCGCATCCAGCGTGTTGCCGAGCCGTTCCGCCTCTCTGAGCGCGGATTCCATAAGTCTTTCCAAAGCCGCTGACTGCCGCTGCAGCGAGGAGTCCAGCGCCTCTGAAATTGTCGTCGTGTGGCGCCCTAGCGTACCTCCCATATGTTCGATGCGCTCGCTGGTGCGTTCGCCAAGCTTGCCCAGTGCTGCGGCCTGAGTGTCATAGGTGTCCTTGAACCGAGCCGCCAACTCTTCCGTTTGCTTGCGCAACTGGGCTGAAATCTCGCTTGCACGGGCAGCGGCAAGCTCACTCGCAGCGTTGAGCTGATCTGCGCTTTGCGTCATACGCTCGCCAACCGAATCGGCACGGGCAGCCGCGTTGTCGGAGGCCTTGTCCAAGGCGTCGGTATACTCACGGAACAGCGCGCCCATATCCTCTGCCCGGCCCGCCGACGATTCTGACGCCGTGGTGAGAAGCGCCGCCTGACCGCGAAGAACCTCGCCGATGTCCTCGGTCTGTTCGCGCGCGCGGCCGGTGGCCGAGGACAATTCCCGTATCTGCTGCTCGACGACCTCGCGAACCGACTTCTGCTGCGCCTCGAAGCGATCAGCAAGGATTCCCAGCGAGGTAGCCTGTTGCGACAGCGCAGCACGCATGGCACCGCCTTCGCTTGACGCACGGTCGGTGACCGATGTCAGGCTGTCCGTCTGCTGCGCCAGGGTTTCCGCCAGCTCGCGAAGCTGCACCTCGGCCCGGTCGCTGACTCGGTTGAGCTCGTCGGCCTGACGGCGCAGCGCGTCGGATACATCCTTGATACGCGCCTCCGCCTCTTCGGCCGGATAGGTCAGCATCTCAAGTTGTCGCAGCAGCATCTCGGTATGCTGACGTACTTCCATGCCGCGACGTGCAAACGCAACGACCAGCCAGAGCACAACGAGCGGCGTCGTCATGCCGGCAGCGAGCGCGCCTAGCTCATGCGGCAGCATCTGGCTCGGCAGGTCCCAACCGAGATACGTTCCAACATACCAGGCACACAGCCCAAGCCAGCCGAGCGACACCACGGCGGCCGCTGCTAGTAGCCGCCGTTGCACCTTTTCGGCACGCTGGGCAACAGCTTGCGGCTCTTCCCGACCCGACCCGGCAGTGTGCCGGCCGGCCCGGGGAAGTTCAGTAACGTTGGCAGCCATCGGACCTAGTGTACGCCTATGCCGACAAAAACTTAACGACGATTTGCAATTTCTGACTCAAGCGGCCATGCGGCGGTGCCTGATCAGCCGGATGATCTCGTCAGCCGCCGCAGGAATTATGGTGCCAGGGCCGTAGATAGCGGCGACGCCGGCCGCTTTCAGTCCATCGTAATCCCGCGGCGGGACGACACCACCGCAAATGACGATGATGTCTTCTGCTCCCAGATTGGTAAGCGCCGCCGTCATGCGTGGAATGAGAGTGCGGTGACCCGCAGCCTGCGAGGAAACGCCGACAACGTGTACATCGTTCTCCACGGCTTGAGCTGCCGCCTCCTCCGGCGTCTGAAATAGCGGCCCAATATCCACATCGAAACCAATATCGGCGAACCCAGAGGCGATGATGCGGGCGCCGCGGTCATGACCGTCCTGTCCAAGCTTTACCACCAGTATGCGCGGACGCCGACCCTCCGCTTCAGCGAAGGACTCGACCTCCGTCTTGATCGCGGCAAAGCTCTCGTCACCTTCATAAGCCTGTCCATAGACACCGGAAACCGAGTGGCTGACGGCTCGGTACCGGGTGAATACTTGCTCCAGGGCACCGGAGATCTCTCCGACCGTTGCGCGCGCGCGGGCCGCTTCAACAGAAAGCGCCAGCAGATTGCCGCCGGCTGCGTCCGCAGCCTTGGTCAAAGCGTCCAACGAGTTGCGACAGGCGGCCTCATCTCGCTCGCTGCGAAGCCGCTCGAGCCGGGCGATCTGAGCTTCCCGTACCGCTGAGTTATCGATCCCCCTTACATCGAACGCGTCGGTCTCGGAGGTTTGGTATTTGTTGACACCTACGATGACCTCCTCGCCACGATCGATCCGCGCCTGGCGCCGCGCCGCCGACTCCTCGATCCGCAGCTTTGGCATGCCGGCGATAACCGCCTTGGTCATGCCGCCCATAGCCTCCACTTCGTCGATCTGCTTCCGCGCCTCCGCAATCAGACTCGCGGTTAGGCTCTCAACATAATAGGAACCGGCCAGGGGATCGACGACGCGTGCTATGCCCGATTCCTCCTGCAGGATAAGCTGCGTATTACGGGCGATCCGGGCGGCAGCGTCGCTCGGCAGTGCGACCGCCTCGTCGAACGAATTGGTATGCAAAGACTGGGTCCCGCCAAGCGCTGCTGCCAAGGCTTCGATAGTGGTTCGAACGACGTTGTTGTAGGGATCCTGCGCGGTCAGTGAGACGCCTGAGGTCTGGCAATGCGTCCGCAGCATCAGCGAGCGTGCGTCGGCCGCGGAAAACATGTCTCGCATCAAATGGGCCCACAAACAACGCGCGGCCCGCAGCTTCGCGACTTCCATGAACAGATTCATTCCGATCGCAAAGAAGAAGGAAAGCCGCGGAGCGAAACTATCAACATCGAGGCCCCTGGACAGCGCGGCGCGGACGTATTCCAGACCGTCGGCAATGGTGAATGCAAGTTCCTGAACGCAGGTCGCGCCGGCCTCCTGCATGTGGTAGCCGGAAATCGAAATCGAATTGAACTTCGGCAGATGTCGGGCCGTGTAGTCAATGACGTCGGCGACAATGCGCATCGAGGGGTCTGGCGGATAGATATAGGTGTTGCGGACCATGAACTCCTTGAGGATATCGTTCTGAATTGTGCCGCTGAGGCTTTCCACTGGCACGCCGCTCTCCTCACCGGCCACGATGAACATCGCGAGCACCGGTAGAACCGCGCCGTTCATCGTCATCGATACACTCGTCTCGCCGAGCGGAATGCCGTCGAACAGAGCCATCATGTCCTCAACTGAATCGATGGCGACACCCGCCATACCGACATCGCCCGCGACACGTGGATGATCGCTGTCGTAGCCCCGGTGCGTTGCCAGATCGAAGGCCACCGACAGGCCCCGCTGTCCATTTGCCAACGCCTTGCGGTAGAACTCATTGGACTCTTGCGCCGTGGAAAACCCCGCATACTGCCGCACAGTCCACGGGCGATGCGCATACATCGTCGCGCGCGGACCGCGCAGAAATGGCGGGAAGCCCGGCAAGCTGTCGAGATGTTCAAGCGTCGCTAAGTCTTCCGACGTATACAATGGTTTTATGGCAATCGATTCGGCGGTCTGCCATTCGAGCGTATCCGCTGCCTTACCGCCCAGCTCCTGCTTGGCCAAGGCGCGCCATTCGTCGGATGTCTTGTCGGGAAATTCAGCCATACCGGCGCCCTCACCGTCGTCAGCGAATATACCGGTTGCCTGCAAAGGAAGTCCAATCCGACCGACCGCTGGCACCCACAACGATCAATGTCTCACCGCCTGCTACCAAGCGAACGCCGCACCGACAAAGTCGGGTTCGGCCGATGCGGCGACTGCGGCCAGCGTGACCCGCGCCAAATCGGGTGCGCCGCCGGCAGTACAGAGATCAGCCACGTGAATGCCCCCGACGACAAACAAGCTGTCGAGGCCAGTGCGGTTGGCGCCACAAATATCGGTGCGGAAGGAATCCCCAACCACGAGCACGCGCGATCGGTCGGTCATTTTTAGCTTTGCAAGGCATGCGAGATATACCGAGGGATCCGGTTTCCCGTGCCAGCGCACCAAACCGCCCAACGACTCGTAGCGTTCGGCCAGCGCACCTGCGCAGACCTGCATGTCGTCGCCCCGCATGACCACGAGATCGGGATTAGCGCAGATCATGGGCAACCCCCGTGCTTGCAAATCCCGTAGCAGTGGATCGTATGAATCGACACTGTCGCCATCGTCAAATGTTCCGGTGTTAAGCACGAAATCAGCGTCCGCGGGTTCCTCTGTCACCATCAGGTCGAGTCCCTCGAACATGCCTTTGTCGCGCTCGGCACCGAGATGCAGGCAACGCTGTCCAAGCGTGCGGTACCAGGGGTCCGTCCGCTCCGACAAATGACACCAGACTTCTTCGCCAGACGACATGATGGCGTCATATTGGTCGGGTGCGATGTTCATCTCGGTCAATCGATCGGCGACGGCTGCGGCCCGACGCGGCGCATTCGACAGCAAAGCGATGCGGTTGCTGGCGGCATGCAGCCGTTGCATGGCATCAACCGCTCCAGGCAACGCTTCCACCCCGTTATGAACGACGCCCCAAAGGTCGAGGATTATGCCGTCATAACGGTCGGCAATTTCACCTATTCCGTTAATGATAGCCGGCGCGCTGCGGTGGCTCACGCCTCTTCAGCCTGGGCCGGCTCACCCTTGCTCAACCGAGGCTCACCAAACAGATACCCCTGCCCGAAATCGATGTTGTAATCCAGCAATTCGCTGAGCGTCTGCTCGGTCTCGATCTTCTCGACGATCAAATCGATACCGGGACCGTCAATCGCCTGCTTCAACCAACGCAGAATATTGGGTCCGCCATCCGAGCGCGTGAGTAGTTCGTTCGCTTCGACTTTGACATACCTGAAGCCATGACTCGCAAGCTCTGCAAAATCGATGTCGAGATCGGTCATCTGGTCCATGGAGAAGCGATACCCCAGATGTGAGAGGCGTGACAGATCGCCTGCAGTCT
>CAZCVU010000141.1:0-6883 GCA_964501745.1 uncultured Flavobacteriales bacterium
GCACCAGCAAAGGCATGCTGGTCGCGCTGGCGGCGCGCAACACCGACAAGCTGGCGGACCTGGCGAAGGAAACCGGCGCACGCACCTACACCTGCGACGCCACGCAGTCAGGCGACGTCGAGGCGATGTTTAGCGGCGTAACCGCGGATTTGGGAGCGCCGGATCTAGTCGTCTACAACGCCAGCGGCCGCGTGCGCGGACCGGTCACCGAGATCGATCCTGGCGAGGTACAGCAGGCGATCATGGTGACCTGCTACGGCGGTTTCCTGGTCGCCCAACAGGCCGCGAAACAGATGGTTGCGCGCGGCTCGGGAACCATCCTGCTGACCGGCGCCTCGGCCAGCGTCAAGGGCTACGCCAATTCCTCATGCTTCGCGATGGGCAAATTCGGGCTGCGTGGCCTGGCCCAGAGCATGGCCCGCGAACTGCAGCCACAAAACGTGCACATCGGACATTTCGTGATCGACGGCGGCATTGGCCGAGCCGAAGACCCACGAGCGGCAGCACGCGGCGACGACGGAATGCTATCGCCCGATGCGATCGCTGAAACCTACTTCCATGTCTATCGACAGCACCGCAGCGCCTGGACCTGGGAGATCGAGTTGCGGCCGTGGGTCGAGAACTTCTGAGCGGAGGCATGGATCAGCCCGTTCATGGCATGAAATTCACGCCGCAGGACGACATCCTTTCCGTACCTTAGAATCGCCGCGCTAGCCTTAAGCCGGTGAGCGGCGCCGTTCGAGCTCGTTGCGGACAGCGCTCAGTTGTGCCGTAACGTCGATGTCCGCCATCGAGGTCACCTCCAGTTCCCGATCCTCATAAACGTTGCGATCGGGATGCGCTTGCTGCCAGGCGGCGACCCTGGTATCACGGGCTTGCAGCAACCCGGCGATCTGCGGTCGGAACAAGCCCAACATATTGGTGACCCAGAGATCGGCGGGGCGAGACGGCGGCGCAAGATCGACGGAAAATCGGCCGGTAAACTCGGCCACATCCGCGGCCTCATACCAGACCTCGCCGGTCACCCAGCGGTTGGTCGAAAAGAGACGAACCGGAGCGCCCGAACGATCCATCGAGATCGCGACTATATGGCTCAGCGCGTCATTCGCGCCGTCGGGCGGCGTGAAGTCCGGCAACGGCACCGGATGGATTCCCGATGGCATCCCAAGTGGCCGCAGGAAGGTGTGGAAATGGCCATGCTCGTCCCCGCGCTGCTCACCGGGATGCGCATGATAGTAGTATTGAGCATGGGTCACGGGATCCTGGACATCGCCTTCGGGATAGTGATTCCACTCGTAGAACGTCTCATACGGCTTCAGCAATTCACTGACGATATTGTCGCCGGTCTTGGCAAGTGCGCTATGGCAGTCGAGCACGCTACGGCCTGCTTCGACCATCGCTTCGAGATCATCGCTTGCAAGCTCGTCGAGCATCTCAGCCGCCTCGAGCAGCATTGCGCCACCACAGGATGGTCATCTTGAGACGCCGGATTTCGTCCATGCCATCATTCGTTTTCGAGTGCCGCATGCGTAAGTTCACCGACAAGCCAGAGTCGAATACCAGTTTGCCGGAAATAGACGTACATTTACAGGCGCCGGCCGCCTCGATTGGTTTGTATCGGGAAACAATTCGCGTTAGGACTCATGCAATGAGACACGCAGGCGCGAGGATACATGCTGGCAACGCGTGAGCGCCGATTACCTGGCACTATGAACGCCTTGGTCATGGGCTTGGGTCTTGTCGTTGCCTCCTGCATGACGGTCCGGCCCGAACCTACGGCCTCTGCGGGTCCGCCGCCGGCCTTTCAACCCAGCCTGACAATTCCCGCGGCCCCGGAACCGGTCGAAGTCGCGGCGCTTTCGACCATGATCCATGCCAGCGGCGGCTCCTGTGTCGTCGCCCGACTCGCCGTTGGAACGGCCATCGCAGGTGCCGAACCCGTTGAATCGGAGGCGCCCGAGGAATCGTCCGCGCTATCCGACGACCAAACCGCGACCGCCGAGGATATACCCAGCGACGACGATCGAGGCGATGAAGTGATCGACGAAGCGCTTCTGGAGCGCCTACTGACAGGACCACCGCAGGAACCGGTGGAGGAGCAGATCGCCGCAGACGAAAGCGTCATCGTTCCGCCATCAGCGGAAGAATTGGAAAACCTGGCGGCTGACGAGGAAGACCTAGGTGAAAGCGAAGAAGACGTAGATGTGGTTGAGGGCGACGAGGAGGGCGCTGTGGCCGACGAGGAGGAGGAAGGCGAAGAAGAGAGCATGGAATCGGTGCGCAGCCGGCTTGCTCAGGCTTTGTCGCGTTTGCAGAAAATTACCGCCACGGACGACGACGAGGAGCAGGCGCTCCCCGAAGAGCCGGACAGCCAGGACATAACGCCGGCCGAAGCCTTGGCCGCCTTCGCGTGCATAGCCCCGCGCATGCACGACGCCTATGCGACCTCGGGACACCATCTGGCCAGCAGCTATTCCCACTGGCACCTCCGCAACGGGCCTCCGTTTCGAGCTGTTCGCCTAAACCGTCGTTATGTCAGCGTCTACGTCAACGACCATGCGTTCGACGACAGCCCCTATATGCTTGAGCGTCGGGTGCCGATCGGCGCTGCCGTCGCGCTCCCGAGCTTCATCATCGACGAGTCGGGAGTCGTGCAAATTGGCCCCCTCCTGCTGTTGGAGAAGATGCCGCGTGGATTCGATTCGCCGCGCGGTAACTGGCGCTACTCGCAGATCGATGCCGACGGCCAGATTGTCGGCATTACCAACGGCAAGGGCGGCAATTTTCTCCAATTCTGCGAGGAGTGCGACGCTTTAGGCGCGGATGCCGCCTATCGTAGCCTGCTCAACGGGGAGATCTTTACCCCCGAAGCCGAGGGCGAGGAAACGGAGCAGAACGAAAGCTCGTGATCTGGTGTCCACTGCGACCGGTTGTCGGCGCGACTGCTACGCCGCGTCGCGATCGTCGGCCTATCAGCTCAGCGCCAGCCACGCTCCTTGTAGAGTTTGAATGCGCCGCTGTGGAGCGGAGCGCCATTCCGATGCCTGGCCATAGTTTCTGCGTCGAGTGCGGCAAAAACCGGATGCTGCGCACGCAAAGCGTCAAGATTTCCGAAAACCGAACGCACCATATAGTCGACGACCGCCGCTTCGATCCGCTGGTTCGTCACCAGCACCGCCCGCAGGCCGAAGCTCTTTATCGCCGCTGGGCTGTTGGCGTAGTAGCCGCTTGGAATGGTAATCGGCGAAAGATCGCTGCGGCCCTTCAGGAGGATCTCAATTGCTCGCTGATCTACCGGAATCACGCCGGCACCGCAGCGCGAGACAATCTCCGTGACGCGTGGTGAGGGGTGTGCCGCCACCATTGTGATGACATCCACGCTGCCGTCGCAAAGGACCCCCATTTGCTCGGACTCCGGCAACTCCAACACCTTGGCGAGATCATCGTGTTCATTCTTCTGTGCCTGCAACAGCCAATCGGTCAACAGGCGCTGATAGGTGCCGCGCGGACCGACATTGACACGCATGTTGGCGAGTGCTGCGGAGCTGCGGATGCCTGAGGCTTGAGTCGCGAGAATTGTCAGCGCCTCTCCATGCATCGAAAAGATTGTCCGCAGGTCCTCATCAGCACCCTCCTCCCTGAATGGTCCGATACCCATCGCTGCTTGACGCACCCAGTCCGACTGCACAATTGCGAAATCAATCGCGCCGTTCCGTAAAGCCCGAAGGTTGGCAAAGGAATCGCTGTTGCTTTCTACGTAGCATCGCGTCGCCGCGCTCTCGCGGTTGAACAGCTGGCAGAGCGCGCCGGCGGCCGGAAAATAAAGGCCCGATACCCTTCCGCCGCCGATGATGGTGTAGTCGATGCCGAGATTGCCGGACTCTTGTGCGGATACGGGCGCCAGACATCCGATAGTCGTTGCAAGAACGACGGCCGTGTAACGGAGAAAGCTCATTCCCGACTCAAGAGTGATCGTGCCGTATCGGCGTCGGCGATCGGCCGGTACATCAGTGCGGCGGCATTCCGGACCTGGGCGACGAGCGCCGAGTTATTGGGTGCCACGCTTCCATCCGCGAGAAGAAGGTTGTTTTCGAACCCGACCCTACAGTGACCGTGCAGCGCTACTGCCGACATTGCGCAGCGTGCTTCCTCCGCGCCAAACGCACATATCGACCACTCCAGCGGCACGCCGTCGCTAACCTGAAGGAACGGCAGCAAGTCCCGGGGTGAAGACTGCTGGACCTTTTTATGGCGGCCGAGAACAAAGAGTACGAACGGGTGTTCATCGGGCACGATGCCGCGGGCACGAAGCGAAAGAAACTGCTCGACCTCTTCGGACGTATACATAATGTATTGCGGCATGATCCGCTCGGCAGCGATCCAGGCCAGGAAATCCGCCACCACATCCTCCGGGCAACCCGGCGGACAAATCTCCCGTACTGCCAGCGAAACAGCCTCCGGCCTCACCTGACGCACCATCGCCATCTGTTCCTCAGGCTCGTAAATGCCGACGGCCTCACTTGTCACCTGAATGATGATGCGTTCACCGACCTCGGCTCGAACTGCAGCTATCGCGGCTTTGTAGGCGTCGGCGTCGAGCGTGTGGCCGCCCGCGGCGTCACGCACATGAAGGTGAATCATGGCGGCACCACTCTCGACACAGGATGCCGCTTCAACCGCCAGTTCTTGCGGCCCGATAGGCAACGCGGCGTGGTCCGCCTTTGTCTTCTTTGCACCGTTGGGGGCGACGGCGATGACAAGCGGCAGACGGCCTTTTGACGGCGTCGTGTTCATGGCATCCTGCAACAGCCGACACCGCTAGAAATCGATGTGGTCCAGATCGAATGCGGCAGTACTGTCAGTCGGCCCAACGTGCCTCGCCGTTGGTCAGGGTCCACACGACGATCTCCTTCAGTGCCTTGCCCAACGCGTTGTCAAATGCCGCGATTATCGAATCCATCGAGTTCTTGTTCGACTTGACCAAGTGTTCGAAGGTCTGCGAAGCGATGATCGATCGCTGTGGCATCTTGATTAGCTTCGCGTTGATACGAACACGGATGGCGGGCGGAATTTCACTGGCAGCTGCGGTCTGCGCTGAACTTGTCTTAGAACCGTCAAACTCAGCCTGAAACTCCCGCACCTCGGTCTTCAGTAGGTAGTCCGAACGCAAGCCGATCGCTTCCCGTCCTACGCCGATGATCCGACCGCTGTTCTCGAACGATTCGACTAACAGCGTCTGCACCATGCGAGGCGCGAAGTCCGTCCAGTTCGCGGCACCGATGTAGTTGAGCTCGATTGGGCTGTGACGGGCGGCAATGCGCGCCGTATTGAGTCCGGCGGCCGATACGGGGACCTCAACCAGCAACTGCCAGTCAACCATCGGCAGATTGTCGGGAAACGTGCTTTTCGGCGTCAGCACATACAACCGTGAGGGATCGCCGCTGCCCGGAAGCTCGACGCAGGCTGCAAGTAACGTCGACAAGATCGCCACGCAAACAAGGCCGCGAGCCCAGCTGCTTTTCTTGGTCATTTTACCTCCAGACCTTGCTGCGCATTACCGAACAAGAAACGGGCCGGGTCACGCTCTATCTCCGAAGAGATCCGCATCAGAGCCGCGACAAGCACACGGGACTCAGCCAGCAGCTGCGTAAATTCGTACAACCCCGAAGCAGTGAAATCGGTCACCGCCCCTTGGTTGGATTCAAGGATCAGCGCCAACTGCTCGGACGCCTGGCGCACGGCTGAAAGCGTCGATTTTGTATCGCCGCCGAGACCTTGCAATTCGCCATCGAGGGTTGTCAGCGTCTTGTCGAGTTGTCCCGATAAGCTTTGCGCATCCCGCCGAAGCTCTGAAGTGAGCAAACGCACGTCGTCCATCGTCGCCCGCGCTTCGCCGGTGATAAGATCGACGTTGTCGGTTACGTCACCGACTAGCCCGCGTAGATCGGTAACCGCCGCGCGCGCTTCGGCGGCGGCGAGGCGGAGTTCATCGATAACTTTCACGCCATCGGAGATCATCTGACCGACATCGTCGGAGTTATCCGCCAGCGTACCGGTGAAGGTCGTGATATGGTCTAGTGTGTCGGCCACATTCGATTGGTTTTCCTTGCTAAGCAGCCCGCTAGCCTGCTCAAGCAAAGCAATGAAGCGGTTGAGCACCTCGGGGGCGGCGTCGAAAACCTCTTGCAGCTGTGAGGGCTTGGATTTGATCACCGGCCGCGAGCGGCCGAGGCGCGCGCGAAGCATTGGCGCCTCTTGCGTACCACCTTCTATCTGCACATAAGCGACACCGGTAATGCCCTGAAATTCCAGGGAAGCGATTGCATCCTGCTTGATCGGCGTGTCGGTCGGAACCTCGATCGTAACACGGACGCGCTCCACATTTTCGGGATCGATACCCATGTCCGAGACAACGCCAACCGGAATACCTTGATAACGAACGGGATTCCCCGATTTCAGCCCGGTGACCGAACCCTCGAACAGAATGTCGTAGTAGGCAAACTCCTCATCGAGCTTGACGCCGGCCAGCCAGACAACCATGACCACGAGGGCTACCAGCGAGACAAGAACGAAGCCGCCGACAATCAGATAGCTCGCACGGGTTTCCATGATCTATGCCGGCGCCTTTTCCGCACCGGCATCAAAGGCGGCGCGCGCGCGCGGCCCTCGAAAATAGGATTGGATCCAGGGGTGCGGGTCGTTCAAATGTTCCTCCAGGGTGCCGACACGGACCTTCTTGTCCACCAGGACCGCGATTCGGTCGCAGATCGCTATCAACGTGTCAAGGTCATGCGTCACCATAAACACGGAAAGGCCAAGGCTTTGCTGCAGGTCGCGAATAAGCTTATCGAAAGCCGCGGCGCCGATTGGATCGAGCCCCGCT